>JBLIKQ010000010.1:0-51597 GCA_047635475.1 Porticoccaceae bacterium | reverse complement strand
TGTCCTTTGATCCTTTTTCGAATACCCAGGCACTTACCCATTGACGATTTCTCATATGTGCCTCTTCAATATTAGCACCCAACTCTAAGCGGAATAACTGTGTCATTAATCCATTACGGATGTAACTATCATAAGATTCCATACCCATTTTCTTCCAATCGTCCACTAGATCTAACTCTTGAATTTTTGGGTTGTATAAATAGTACAAGCCCACTAAATCAGCTCTTCCTTCTTCAAGGGTCGAGGCATAACTCTTCAAGGTTTCTTTTGGAGTTCCTACTCCTACATTAATTTGTCCAGAAGCATGACCAACCACTTCGTGTAGTGCGGTGTGCAACTTATCTCCTATCTCTCCATATTTTTCCGCTAAAGCAACTTCTTCGTTGTCGTTTGCAAACTCCTGCAACTTTCCTTTTCCTCCAGCTTTCGAATATGCATCGATGATATTTCCTAATGAAACTGATTTTGAACCATGACCGGCACGAATCCAATCTGCGTTTGGAAGGTTTACCCCAATCGGGGTACTTGGTGAAGAATCACCAGATTCTCCCGCAACAATTACAGTCTTATAAGAAACTCCTACAACATTCTTTTTTTTGTGTTGTGGCATCAATGGAGAATTGTCTTCAAACCACTGGGCGTTACCTGAAACGACTTCCATTTTTTTTGACATATCGAAATCTTTAATCTGAACAACTCCTTCATAGGATCCTCTGTACCCTAAAGGATCATTGTATACCTCGATAAAACTATTTATATAATCGATATTACCTTCAGTAGCTGCCAACCATGCAATGTTGTAATCATCCCAAATCTGTAAACTTCCTGTTTTGTAGTACGAGATTAACAATCCTAAAGCATCTGCCTGATTTTTATTCTCTGCAACACTTTTAGCCTTTTCTAACCAATAAGTAATTTTATCGATAGCTTCGCCATACATCCCATTACTTTTCCATACTTTTTCTTCTAATTGCCCCTTTACATTCCTAACTAATTTAGAGTTTAAGCCATAAGAATATGGTTTGCTAGGATCTGGGCTTGTTTTTTTAGCGTAAAAATCTTCCGCTTCTTTCAAAGTGATCCCTTTATCATAAAAATTGATTGCAGAACCAGCCAACAATCCTTTAGAAACATCCAAATTGACTTTCTTAGAGTCGATTTCATTATATAAAATAGCAGTAATACTCGGTGCTAATTCCGTTTCTGTTTCTTTCATCAAAAACGAAAAATATACTTTTGAAAAATTAGGCTGGATTTTCTCGTTAGAATAATGATGGTGAATTCCGTTTGAAAACCAGACTCTTTTTAAGTAAGTTTCAAAATTAGCCCAGTCTTCAGTAGATTTATCGCCATTATAATTTTGATAGATATGTTCTAAGGCTTTTCTTATTTTTAGATTATATCTATAATTTTGATCCCACATGATATCACGCCCAGAAGTTCCTGCCTGCGTAAGGTAATAGACCAGTATTTGTTCTTTAAGAGTTAGATTTTCCCATCCCGGAATTTGGTACCGCAATACTTTTATATCTGAAAATTGCTCGACAAAATATTCAAAAGCGGCGTTTTCTTTCTTATCTGCATCTATTACCTTTTCCGCTTGTGCATTACAAATAACAGAAACCGCAAAAGCCATAAAAATGCTTGTGATTCTAAGTAATTTCATTATTATGGTTGTAAAGATTAATTAAATAATTATCTGACAAATATACATATTCTTTAAAGAAACGATAAAAAACTAGATACGTATCAACTTTAAATTGACAAAAGCGCAAAATATACATGCCTCTAAAATCATTGAACATTCATTTAGACCCTTACGACCTATTGTTACAAAAGACAAATATTGAAATCCAATCAAGTCTCTAAATACATAAGCTACAAAAAAAATGTATAGCTATAATTTCTCTATGATTCGTCCTACATATTAATAAAAATTTTAACTTTACGACTGAAATCAACTAATTTATTATGAGGATTATAAAATACATATTTCTATTATTATTACTGAGTTTAGTGGCTCTCTCAATTTTCATAGCTACACAAAAAGGTGGTTTTAATGTTGAAAGAAGTAAAATTATTAATTCACCAAGGCCAACAGTTTATAATTTTGTAAATGATTATAAAAACTGGGAAGATTTTGGAAGCTGGACTGTTGAAGATCCTGAAATAAAAATATCATATCCTCAAAAAACAATTGGTAAAGGGGCCTCCTATTCTTGGGATGGAAAAGAAGGCGATGGCCAGATGCGGACTCTCTTTGTCAAAGAAAACGATAGTATTTCACAAAAAATGAATTACAACGGAACATTGGCTACCGTTTCCTGGAGTTTCAAGGATACTACTGGGGGGACAAAAGTCAGCTGGAGATCAAGTGGGAAAATGAGTTTTTTCTTTAAAATCTATGCCGCCCTGAATGGTGGTGTCGATAAAGTTATAGGCACTATCTATGAACAAAGCCTGGCCAATTTAGACAAGGTTCTTGATTATGAGATAAATACCTTTTCCATAAAAGTAAATGGCGTAGTTAAAAAACCACAAATATTTTATTTGCGAAAGACTTTTACCTCTGAAATAGCTAAAATCAATAAAAATTTTAAAATTGGAATCCCACTAATTGAAGCTTTTTGCGAAGAAAACAATGTCGAGATTAGCGGAAAACCTTTTATAATTTACCACACTTATGATTTAGAAAAAGAATTAGCTAAAATATCCATTTGCATCCCTATAAAAAATGAAATATTAATCAGTGCAGGTAGTGATATTTTATCAGGAAAATTAGAAGCATTTGAAGGTGTAAAAACTACTGTGATTGGAGACATGTCTCACAAGAAAAAAGGATATGAGAAGACGATACAGTACCTCAACAAAAACCAACTTGCGGCAAACCCAATTTTTTCTCATATCGAGATATATTCTAACGCAAAAGCCAACATAAAAAGACCTTCAAAATGGACTACCGAAATTTACATCCCAGTATTACCAAAAGAAACTCCAACAGAAGCGTATCCACCTGCTGTATCAGATAGTGTGACAGCATCCGAACAGCCTATTTCGATTGTCTCTGAACCTATAAAAGTCATTAAGAGTTCCATAAAAACTAACGACTCAAAAAAAACAGCAGCACCTCTACTTAAAGAAGAAGAATCATCTGAATTTTAATTGTTTTTTCTTGGATTAAACCTATTCGATAAATTCTGTTCTAACTCCATAAATAAAAGCTTTGCCAGAAGAAGAGGAATTTATTAAACGGTTATTAAATCCAAAAACGCAAAATGCAGCGTTTCAAAATCTCTTGTTAGCCTATCAAAAACCTCTATACAACCACATACGTAACATCGTACTAAATCATGATGATACCGATGATGTCTTGCAAAACACCTTTATAAAAGTATTCCAACATTTAAAAAAATTCAAAGGAGAAAGTAAACTTTTTTCATGGATATATCGCATCGCTACGAACGAAGCTATTAGTTTCCTAAACCAAAAAGCCAAAAAAAATGGAATTTCATCTGAAAGCTTGCAAAACAAAACTATTGACAACCTCAAATCAGATCCTTACTTTGACGGAGATGAAGTTCAAATTAAATTACATAAAGCCATTGCAGCCCTTCCTAAAAAACAACAATTAGTTTTTAAAATGAAATATTTCGAAGAGCTAAAATATGAGCAAATATCTGAAATATTAGGCACTTCAGTTGGCGCCCTAAAGGCCAGCTATCACCATGCTGTAAAGAAAATAGAAGTATTTGTTATGGCCAATTAAACCTTTTATCAAAAACTAAGTCAAACTACTGTTATGAAAGCATATAAATTAGAAAAAAAATCAAAAATCGAATCCGGGTTTAAAACACCTGAACATTACTTTGAAAATTTTTCAGAAAACATAATACGCAATTTGCCTGCAAATGAACCAAAGCTGGTCTCTATTTTTCAGAAAAGGAAAAGCTTCTTTATGATTGCAGCCGCCATTTTAGTTATCGCATTGATGGTGCCATTCTTGTATAATAACTCAGCTACCACAGAATTAGACGCCGCTTCATTAGAAAATTACTTAAGCTATCAAACCAGTATAAATCAATATGACTTGATTAACTCACTAGATTTTGAGGAAATTAACAATATAAATACGACAGCTGTCCTGGAAGACAAAACCATAGAAGATATGCTGGCTAGTAATCCTGATTTAGAGCAACTCCTGAATGAATAAGGACAGTGTTTCTTAACCCTAAAAAATAAATTAAAATGAAAATAAAACAAATACTTCCGATACTTTTGCTGCTCAGCTCTTTTAGTTTTTACGCTCAAAGTGAAAATATGAAAGAAAAAAAAGAAAAAATAAAAGCTTTGAAAGTAGCTTTTTTAACTACTGAATTAGATTTAACCGCTAAAGAAGCTGAAAAATTTTGGCCTGTATACAACTCCTTTGATGACAGACAATTCGATATAAGGCATACGAAAATGAAAGCGTACAAAACCCGAATGAACGAATTAGCTTTGGATAAAATGAGCGAAAAAGAAGCTAGTATTTTACTAACGCAAATGCAAAATACGGATGAAGAATTATACCTATTACGCAAGAATTTTACTCAAAGTCTGAAGAAAGTGCTGCCTGCGATAAAGATTGTAAAGCTGCGAGTTTCTGAAGAAGATTTCAACAGAAAGCTATTACACCAATACAGAGACAGAGGTCAGAGAAAATAACACCTAGCTTTACTAATATAATTCATTGCGTGTAATTAATTTTTAATTATAATTTTCGTCAGTTCGAATGATTTCGACAGAAAATTATATCGAGAACTAGAAAATTATTGTTAAAAAACGGTTCTAGACACATTTATTGTTCCGCTTTACTCCACAAAAAACACTCGAACTGAGGTTTTGAACAATTGCAGCCAACGGATTAATATAATAAAAAAGACCTATTCAATAATTTGAATTATTGGATAGGTCTTTTTTATTTCAAAAATTTAATCCGAATCATTTTGTTTTTTCCTGCAGCAATTGCAGTGTGCTTGTCTACGAAACGTATTGTAAAAAGATCCTTATCAGCGAAAAATTGCTCCCAAGAATACCCTCCATCATATGAGTAATAGAGTCCGGACGCGCCTACACTAACCAGTGACTTTCCATTACTATGAGGAACATATTGTATACAAGAAGCATATCCGAAACCTTGATTTTCAGAAATTAGTTCCCAGTTTTTTCCCCCATCGTATGTGATTGCTTTATTGCCGTAATTCTGATTTAGGGATTCATAGTCACCCCCTGCCACAAATCCAATTTTAGAATTATAAAAGTCAGCAGTGAATATACCTGCCATAGCCTTGCCTTGGACTATGGGGGTATTATAAACTTCCCAAGTACTTCCTTTATCAGCGGAATAAAAAACTCTTGCTTTTTTACCTCCAGAAACAATCCAGGTATGATTCCCTTTTATCACTATATTAGTGTTACTTGCTGCAAAAGCCGCTTCACCATCAGCAATTTGCGGCAATTTATTTGCTGGAATTTTGTTCCATGTATTCCCCCCGTCTCTAGTTACGATTATCGAAAGACAATCTGTTATGGGATCTCCCATAGCAATTCCTTCCTTGTCATTCCAAAATTTCATACTGTCGTAAAACACCTTTTCATGACTTTCTTGATACACTAATCTCGTTGCGATATTTTTTTTTGACACCTTATAAAGTAAAGCAGGATTAGCAACATTCAATAAAAAAACAGCATTCGTTGTTTGTGCATTACTTCTGAATTCCAACTTTAAGCTGTCTTTATCTATGTTCTTTTCAATTTTTAGGTTTTTTTTCAAATCGTAAAAGCCAAATCTTGAATTATTTGCCGCATACCAAATTTTATTTTGGTCAACTACTATTGCTCTAATACTTATATTATCCTCAAACAACGTATCGATTACAACTGACTTATATATGGTCTTATCCTTAGTTTCTCTTTCATATAATGTTATTTTACATGAGGCAAAAACAAAAATAATTAGTGCTAGTAAAAAAATATTTTTTTTCATTATCCGTTTATTTGAAGCCAATTTACAATTAATTATAGGAATGGCCAATCGACTTAAAATTAAATGGCACAGTAATTGGATATTCAAAATTAGTATATTTTAATACACTAATTATGAAAACTAAAATACTGTTATTAAGTCTTATGACTTCCCTTTTTGTGCTGCAAATGCAGGGGCAAAATAGAACGAGGGTAAATGCTATGAATGACGAAATTAGTGATAATCTAGACCTAAGAGCTGTAACCGATATTTTTGGAGATTCCAGAAATCTTCAGGATTTTGAAAGACGGCTGAATGATCCAAAGTTGCAAATATCAAATTTAGACCTGAATTATGATAATGAAGTAGATTACCTGCGAGTTATTGAAACTGTTGATTTCAATATACATGTCATCATTATCCAATCTGTACTTGACCGTGACGTATATCAAGATGTTGCGACAATCGAAGTAGAAAAGGATAGGTATAACAGAGTTCACATACAGGTTGTGGGTAATGAATACATGTATGGTCCAAATTATATTTATGAACCTGATTACTACAATACCCCTATAATATATGCCTCATTATGGTCCTATAACTATCGTCCATACGTTTCAAACTGGTACTGGAATTTTTACCCGGCTTATTATTACGCATGCAATCCATTTCCAGTTTACAGCTATCGAAATAACATTCAGCTTAGCTTAAATATATATAACAATTATAATTATGTAACTTCTAGAAGAAGTAACCAAGCGGTTGTTTTATACAACTCAAGACGTTCAAATGGGTATGAAAGACAGTATCCGAATTATGCTTTTTCAAGAAGAAACGCTAGCGCATCAAACCGTTACGAATTAGAACAAACGAGGAGAACCAGAAGTATTGGTTCACGCAATGACACTAGCTATTCTAAAACCAGAAATAATACGTCAAGAGAACTGGAAAGCAGAAGAACTGGAAATCAAAGAGAATATTCTCAGAAAAGAACTAACCCGTCTAGAGAAAGTGAACCACGAATAACCGAAACGCAAAGAGGTAATTCTCAAAACAGAGGGACTTATTCAAGACAAAACACGCCACAAAAATCCGAAAAACAGAGAGTCACTTCCTCAAATAGAGGGGCTTCTTCGAGAGAAAGCGCTCCACAAAGAACCGAAACGCAGAGAGATAATTCTCCAAACAGAGGGGCTTCTTCAAGACAAAATACGTCACAACGAGCCCAAACACAGAGAGTCACTTCTCCGAACAAAGACAGCTCTTCGAGAGAAAATAAGTCATCAAGAGCTAGCAATAGAAGAACATAGTAACGTCTAAAACAAAATTAAAAAAACACGGTTTTAATGAACCGTGTTTTTTTATGTCTTATTTCCAGATAAACAGTTTTAATTTATTTTAAAAGAGTAAATTTGACGAGTTTTTTAAAGATAATTCATGAGCACATCGCATAAAAACCTACATTCAAAATTAACGTTAGGTGGTTTATTGATTACGTTGGGGATAATTTACGGTGATATTGGAACCTCTCCATTATATGTAATGAAAGCAATACTTGGTAGCAGTACAATTAATGCCGATATAGTCTTAGGGGGTATTTCATGCGTTTTCTGGACTCTGACCTTACAAACTACAATCAAATACGTCCTTATTACCCTAAGTGCCGATAACCATGGCGAAGGTGGAATTTTCGCCCTTTATGCTTTGGTCAAAAAAACAAAGATTAAGTGGTTGATTGTCCCAGCCATTATTGGAGGAAGTGCATTGCTGGCTGACGGTATCATTACCCCACCAATCTCTGTTTCATCAGCGGTAGAAGGAATTAGAACCTATTACCCTCAAATAAACACAGTCCCTATTGTGATTGGAATCTTATTTGTACTCTTTACGATTCAACAATTTGGCACGAACCTGGTCGGAAAATTCTTTGCTCCGATGATGCTAGTCTGGTTCAGCATGCTAGGAATCCTCGGTTTGATACAAATAACAAAACATCCCGAAGTCTTCAAAGCTTTCAACCCTTACTACGCATATAATTTGCTATCCATTCATCCTGACGGTTTTTTTGTTCTGGGATTTGTATTTCTCTGTACCACTGGGGCAGAAGCGTTGTATTCCGATATGGGACATTGTGGTCGAAAAAACATCAGAATTAGCTGGATTTTTGTAAAAACAACATTGGTTCTTAATTACTTTGGACAAGCGGCATACTTAATACACCACGAAGGAGAAACTTTGCAAACCTTAGGCGGATCCAATGGAAATCCGTTTTATCTTATAATGGCTGATTGGTTTCAACCTATCGGAATTATAATCGCAACACTTGCCGCAGTTATTGCATCGCAAGCTCTTATTAGTGGTTCATTTACATTAATAAATGAAGCCATGAGATTAAATTTCTGGCCAAAAGTTAAAATAAAGTACCCTACGGAATTGAAAGGACAATTATACATCCCTTCCATCAACTGGTTGTTATTCTTTGGATGTGTTGGAATTGTAGTACACTTTGAAGAATCAAGCAATATGGAGCATGCCTATGGCTTAGCAATCATATTATGTATGATAATGACCACTATTTTACTTAATTTCTATTTAATAATGAAAAGAGTAAAGTTATACCTAATCGTTCCTTTGATAGCAAGCTATTTACTGATAGAATTTAGTTTCCTTATCGCCAATATCACAAAATTTGCAGAAGGTGGCTATGTAACGATAATTATTGCAGCCGCTTTAATATCAATTATGACAATTTGGTATTTGGCAAAAGAAATTAACAAAAATTACACTAAAATTGTAAAAATAGAAGACTACAAAAAAGTATTAACTGAGTTAAGGATCGACTTATCTATTCCAAAATATGCAACCCACTTAGTTTACATGACTAATGCAAATCGTGTGGACGAAATTGAAGAAAAAGTAATGTACTCCATCTTACAAAAAAGACCTAAAAGAGCTGATATATACTGGTTTGTGCATGTGAACATTTTGGCTGAGCCTTATAAAACCGAATATAAAGTTACCCAAATAATAAAAGACGACTTATACCGTATTGACTTTAATCTCGGATTTAGAGAACCTACAAAAATAAACTTGATGTTCCGTGAAGTAATTAGAGACATGGTAAAAAAAGGACAAGTAGATATTACTAGTCGCTATGAATCCTTGAATAAAAATAATATTAGTGGTGATTTCAAATTCGTTCTTTCTGAAAAATTCCTGTCCTTCGACAGCGATTTGAGATGGCATGAAAAAATAGTAATGAACACCTATTTCTTTATTAAAAAACTGAGTTTGTCTGAAGAAAGAGCTTTCGGTTTGGACAGTAGCTCGGTGAAAATAGAAAAATTCCCAATGGTCCTGCATGCTCCAAAAATCATAGGGTTAACAAGAGTGAAGTAAAGTATCTCATTCGATAAAATTCATAAACACTGTTCTTAAAAGCAGAATTTTTTATGTATGAAATTTAAAATCAACATTCATTATTAAAAATTTAACTTTCAATCAATTAATAGTACCTTTGCACCTCAATAATTAAAAATGAGATTACACAGAAATTTAGTTTACACCACTATTGATTCCCTAAATGCAATATTTAACGAAGGGGAATATGCTGATAAAGTGGTTGCAAGAGCCTTGAAGAAAGACAAACGTTGGGGAAGCTCCGATAGAAAATTTGTTGCCGAAACTATCTACGAAGTAGTAAGATGGAAACGACTATATGCAGAAATTGCCGAAGTGAAAGAGCCATTCGACAGAGATAATCTTTGGAGAATATTTGCAGTTTGGGCAGTATTAAGAGGTTACCCTATTCCAGATTGGCGTCAACTTGAAGGAACTCCAGAAAGAAAGATAAAAGGTCGTTTCGACGAACTTTCAAAAGTACGAACTCTAAAAGAATCTATTCCGGACTGGATGGATGAACTAGGAGCGAAAGAATTGGGCGAGAAAGTATGGGCTACTGAAATAGCTGCTCAAAATCAACCAGCAAAAGTTGTTCTACGAGTAAATACGCTCAAAACAACTAAAGAAAACCTGAGAGCTATCTTAATGGATTTAAATATTGATACAGATACTTTAAAAAACCAGCCTGATGCGCTAGTTTTAAAAGAGCGAGCTAATGTTTTTATGACTGATGTTTTCAAACAAGGATTCTTTGAAGTTCAGGATGCCAATTCTCAACTTGTAGCTGCTTTCCTTGATGTAAAGCCAGGAATGAGAATTGTGGATACTTGTGCCGGTGCAGGTGGAAAAACATTGCACATTGCTGCTTTGATGGAAAACAAAGGACAACTTATTGCTATGGATTTATACGAAAGTAAATTAAAGCAATTAAAGATAAGAGCGAAAAGAGATGGTGCATTTAATATAGAATACCGAATAATCGATACCACAAAGGTTATCAAAAAGCTACATCAAAAAGCGGACCGTGTTTTAATCGATGCTCCATGTAGTGGTCTTGGAGTTCTGAAAAGAAATCCAGATGCTAAATGGAAATTGAAACCGGAGTTTATTGATAACATGCGTAAAATACAGTCAGAGGTTTTAGAAAGTTATTCTAAAATAGTAAAACCAGGAGGAAAAATGGTTTACGCGACCTGCTCTATATTGCCTTCTGAAAATCAAGAACAAATTGAGCGCTTTTTGACAACTGAAATTGGAAAAGAATTTAATTTTATCAAAGACCAAAAAATACTGGCTTCCGAATCTGGTTTTGACGGTTTTTACATGGCTCTTTTGGAACGAAAAGAAGAAGTAAAACCTTTAGAGATAAAAGAAGTTAAGGCTTAACAGATGAATTTATATAATACAGAAAAGCCCTCATACATAATGTGGGCCTTTCTATTTCATAACAATATATTTTAAAAAAAGTCTCAATTATGAGACTTTTTTTATTTCAAAAAAAAAGATTTAATCATTCATAGAGATTAAAAACTCTTCGTTATTTTTGGTTTTTCTAAAACGGTCATTTATGAAGCTCATCGCTTCAACCGGATTCATATCGGAAAGGTATTTTCTCATAATCCACATTCTTTGTAGAGTTTTTTCGTCTAACAACAAATCATCACGGCGTGTACTCGAAGAAGTTAAATCGATCGCGGGGAAAATACGTTTATTAGCAATTTTTCTATCTAATTGCAATTCCATATTACCAGTTCCTTTAAACTCTTCAAAAATAACTTCATCCATTTTAGAACCTGTTTCAGTCAATGCTGTAGCAATGATACTTAATGAACCTCCGTTTTCTACATTACGAGCAGCTCCAAAGAAACGCTTTGGTTTCTGTAATGCATTAGAATCCACACCTCCACTCAAAACCTTACCTGAAGCGGGCTGTACTGTATTGTAAGCTCTAGCCAAACGAGTAATCGAATCTAATAAAATTACCACATCGTGCCCACATTCTACTAAGCGTTTTGCTTTTTCAAGAACTATATTGGCAATCTTAACATGTTCTTGAGGTTCTCTATCAAAGGTGGAAGCAATTACTTCTCCACGAACGCTGCGTTGCATATCAGTAACCTCTTCCGGACGTTCATCAATTAATAGAACGATCAGGTAAACCTCAGGATGATTAGCTGCAATTGCGTTTGCAATTTCTTTCAACAACATAGTTTTACCTGTTTTTGGCTGCGCGACAATCATACCACGCTGTCCTTTCCCGATGGGAGAAAACAAATCGATAATACGAGTTGAAATAGTACTTTGTCTTTCGGCTAGATTGAATTTTTCCGATGGAAAAACTGGAGTTAAATGTTCGAATGAAACGCGATCACGAACCACTTGAGGGTCGTGTCCATTAATTTTTAAAACTCGCACTAAAGGAAAAAATTTCTCCCCTTCTTTTGGAGGACGAACCACCCCTTTGACTGTATCTCCGGTTTTAAGACCGAATAATCTAACTTGAGATGTCGACAAATAAATATCATCTGGTGATGCCAGATAATTATAATCTGAAGAACGAAGAAAACCATAACCATCAGCCATCATTTCTAGAACTCCTTCACTCTCTATAATCCCTTCAAATTCAAAGTCAGAATCCCTAAAATTACTTTTTTTAGCTTTAAAACTTGGGTTTTGATTTTGCTTATTTAATTGGTTTGGATTTACTTTTTTAGTTGGAGCAACAATTTCTTGAGTTTCTCTTGCTTCAGGATCCTTAACCTCTTCATTCTCTCTTGCCTCTTCTTTTGCCTCTTCTTTATCCTTTTTTAAAGCAATTTTCTTTTCGTAAGCTGATTTATTGAATTTAATCACTTTACCTACTTTCTTTTCGGCTAAAGCAGCTTCACTTACAGTTTCAGCTTGAGTGTTTACAGATTCAACCTGCAAAGTAACCTCTGCAGGCACCTCTATTTTAGCTTGGAGCTCTGCATCTAAAACAACTTGTTCATTTGAGAACAAAGAACTGTTTGTGTTTTTTTGAATGGCCGCCTTTTTTA
This sequence comes from Porticoccaceae bacterium, assembly GCA_047635475.1. GTDB lineage: Bacteria > Bacteroidota > Bacteroidia > Flavobacteriales > Flavobacteriaceae > Flavobacterium. The sequence continues at coordinate 39,153 of JBLIKQ010000010.1, read as the reverse complement.
CAGGCACAATACGCGCTCTTTTGGGCTTATCATCCTCAACTTTGGTTTCCGCTTGCTTGTCCGATCTTGAACTAACAGTGCTATTTTGATGTTCCAAAATTGATCCAATTAAGGTTTCTTTTTTTACACCATTAAATTTAATGGTTTTAGCTGACTTAGCTATTTCGTGAAGCTCAGCAAGCTTCATTTCTTTTAATGCAGAAATATCAAACATGAATGTTCTATGAGTTTAATTAAATTGGTAACACTTAAAAAGATAGGAAGTGATTTTTTATTCCGAATTGACCGCAGTATGAAGTGCTTACGGTATTACTATGCAATAGTACGAATAAAATTTAATGATACAATAGTATTTTAAAAAAAGAAGATATATTTTTGTAAAACAAAATCACACAATGATACAGAGAATACAGACGATTTATTTAACTTTTGCTTTCGTCATTACAGGGGTTTTACCATTTTTATTTCCTTTATGGACAATGAACGATGGAAAAGAATGTTTCTTTATGCAAAGTCAGATTTATGTAATCTTATTTGGTTTGAGCACATCACTTACCGTTTTGAGTATTGTTACCTATAAAAAAAGACAGAATCAATTTGTTATGGGCAGATTGAATATGATATTAAATTTAATTTTATTAGGATTGTTTGTTTATCGTTCACTAAATATATCTGGAGAAACAGTTCTTGTTTCTGAGAAAGGTATTGGGATGTTTCTACCTATAATTGCTATCGTATTATTAGTCTTGGCTAATAAGGCCATCAAAAAGGATGAAGATCTTGTAAAATCTGCGGACAGATTGAGATAAACCTATAAAGTTAGTTTATTAGTGCGAAGAAAACCCGAATGTAACAATTCGGGTTTTTTTATGCTTCACAAAGAAGCCTTTAAGGAATAAAGTCTTATAAATAATAGCTGCAATATTTTTCTTAGATTTGCAGTATAGCTATATACGTAAATGACGAAAAAAATAAGAATACACCTAGCCGACGACCATCAAGTCTTAATCGATGGGATGAAAACCTTATTAAATACCATTCCTACTTTTGAGGTCGTAGGCATTTCTTTGGACGGTAGCAGGCTTTTTGAGGAAGTAACACTTAACAGAGCTGATATTCTTGTCCTTGATATCAGCATGCCCATAAAAGACGGAATTGAAGTTGTCAATGAGTTTTTTAAAAAGGGCTTTCCTTGTAAAGTAATTATCCTGTCTAGCCATGATGATCTAAAGATCATAAAACACGTTATGAAACTGGGTGTAAACGGATATTTGACAAAACAATGTGCTGGAGAAAATATTGTGGAAGCGATTCAATATGTTTTTAATGGAGAGGACTACTTCTGCGATACTGTAAGAGAAAAAATATTTAGTACTGCAACCAAAGATAATTCCAAATTAAATAAAACGCCTGCAGGTATAACTTCCATATTAACAGTACGAGAAATCGAAGTCATTACTTTAATTGCATTAGAATTTAGCGGAAAAGAGATTAGCGAGCATTTGTTCATCAGTAATAACACAGTAGAGACACACCGTAAAAACATAATGAAAAAATTGCAAGTAAAAAACATAATCGGTTTGGTCAAATTTGCACTTAAAAACAATTTAATCAATCCTTAAACATAGTTGCGAAATTACGTTAAGATTTGTAATTACGCTCCTCTGAATACTATTCTACACCTACTTAATTGAAACCAATTTTCATGCTTAAAGACCGATTTCTATTGTTACTCTTGATCTTGCCTGTTTTTTTAGGCAATGTACTGTTTTCACAAAATAAAACCCCTTCTAAAGCAGAAATAAATAAACTGGTACAAGAGGCCACCGAACTTATGAAAACTGGGAAGTTCGAAAACTCTTTAATAAAATCGAGAATCGCTTTAAAATACGCAATTGCAACCAAAGACAACAATGCTATAGCAAGCTGTTATAATACGATTGCAGCAAATTTTGACGAATTGACCGAGCCTGATAAAGCTTTCTTTTACTATCAAAAAGGACTCGTATATGCCAATAGAACTAACAACGAACAACTTAAAAATTGGTTGAACAATAATTTAGGAAACATCTATTGCTTTGATAAAAAAGAATATACGAAAGGAATTTCTTATTATAAAAAGTCCCTAGAATATAGTATGAAAAGTAAGGATTCTGCTCAAATTGTTTTCACAAAACTCAATATAACTTGGGCATATTTTGATAAAAGTCTTTTTAATGAGGGGTTGCCTTACTTAACATTTATAAATAAATATCAAGACAAGTTTGGTGACAAATCTTTAACTGGAGTTTTAAACATGCTTAACGGAATGTATTCCTGTTATAAAAACGAGCCTAAAAAAGCCAATTCGTGCTTTCAAAAAGCAATACAATTAGGAATTGAACAAGATTATAAGTCTGATTTAGCTTTTGCCTATTTAGAATACTCTAAATTTTTATTGAAAAATGGAGAGCACAAAAAAGCATATCAGAATCTGGCGCTCTACAACACCACAAATGATGCTGTAGTAGACGAAGACAAACTCAAAAAAGTAAATATTGCTGGAATCAATCTGGAATTAGATGAATACAAAAGAGAAATTGACAATATAGAAACCAAATACAAGACTAACCAGCAGCTCCTTTTAGATAAACAACTTAAAAACAAACAAGTCAGTGTTGTAATTATTTCGCTACTTCTCTTAATTATCATCTTGTTTTACTTTCTTTTTCAAAATTCAAAATTAAAACAAAAAAACAGACTCAAGGATATAAAAAGTAAAATTCAGGAGAACATTATTAATGCTTCGATAAGTGGGCAAGAATTGGAACGAAAAAAAATAGCTTCCTTCTTGCACGACAACATTAGTGCCCTGCTTTCGACAGCCGGACTGCATTTAAGCGTTTTTAGCTCAAAAAACCAATTGCAATCAGAAGAAATACTTAAAACAAAGTTAATCCTTCGAGAAGCACACGATAAAGTAAGAGACTTGTCACACGAGCTTCTTCCTTCGCTATTAACTCGTTTCGGATTGTTTTATGCACTCAATGATTTGTGCGAAAAAAACTCAAACTCCAGCATAAGTTTTGAATATTCCAGTACAATAGAAAAAACAATACGCTATGATGAGGATTTTGAAATGAAAATATATTTTATAATAATGGAACTATCAAATAACATTATAAAACACAGTAACGCGACAAATGCATTTATTAGCATCGAAGAAAAAACCAAATCACTATTCATCCATGTTAGAGATAACGGTAAAGGTTTTGAATCAGATGAATACAATATTATTGAAGGTTTTGGTCTAAACCAGATTAAAGCTAGGATCAACAATATTGGCGGCGAAATAACGATTATCTCCAAAATAAAAGCAGGAACTTCAATTCAAATTAAAGCTCCCATTTTATACAAAAATATAATTATGCCCGCTTCTCAATCTCAATAATCTCCAAGTCTTTTATCTTGTCGCCATCTATCACAAAACGCAGCATGCTGCGAACTTGATGAAAACCGCTTTTACCGCAAGCTCCAGGATTCATATGCAAGAGATCGTGCTTCTTGTCAAACATTACTTTTAAAATATGCGAATGGCCACATATGAATAATTTAGGAGGGTTTAATGCCATTTCGGCCTTAATATTAGTGTTGTATTTCCCCGGATAACCACCAATATGAGTAATCCATACGTCTACCCCTTCACACATAAAACGATTGTGTAACGGAAATTCTAGACGGGCTTTTGCATCATCAATATTCCCATACACTGCCCGCAGTGGCTTCATTTTAATCAAGCTGTTTGTAACGCTTAAATCACCAATGTCACCAGCATGCCAAACTTCATCAGCTTGTGCTACGTACTTCAAAATAATATCATCCATATGACTGTGTGTATCCGAAAGAAGGAGAATTTTTATCAAAATATTTTTTTTAGGAGCTGTTTCCAACTTTTAACTGTAATCTTTTTATATCAAAACTAAAGATAAAAAGAAGTTTCAGGTCAGCTAAAGCTAAGTCTCCGCTGCAAATTTAATAATTCGAATTGCAAATAAAAAATCTATTTCAAACTTAAGAAACTTTCTACTCTGGCCGCTTCACAAAAAAATTAATAAGTATCTTTGTGTCTTGAAAAAAGTAACTTGAGGTATTTTATAAAATTAGCATATAACGGAACCCAATACCATGGTTGGCAATACCAACCTAATGCTTCCTCTGTTCAAGAAACGATGAACAAGGCGGTTTCCATATTACTAAATTCAGATATCAACCTTATTGGTGCAGGACGTACCGACACAGCTGTTCACGCAAAAGTAATGTATGCCCACTTTGATTTTAAAACTCCTATTGATATTCAGAAATTGGTGCACAAACTGAACTCCTACTTGCCCAAAGATATTGTTGTTTATGATATTATTCCGGTTGCTAACGAAGCACACACTCGTTTTGACGCGACCCAAAGAACGTACGAATACCATATCAACACTTTCAAGGATCCGTTTTTACAAGAACAAAGTTGGTACTTTCATCAAAAATTAGATGTCGATTCGATGAATGAGGCGGCTAAACTGTTGTTTAACCATACTGATTTTCAATGTTTCTCAAAAGTGAATACGGACGTGAACACTTTTGACTGCACTATTTTTCAAGCATATTGGAAACAAGAACACAGCCAGCTGGTATTTACCATATCGGCAAATCGCTTTTTGAGAAATATGGTGCGTTCCATCGTGGGAACATTAATAAACATAGGTCTTCACAAGATTACGCTTGATGATTTCAATAATATAATCGAAAGCAAGAATAGAGACAAGGCTGGTTTTTCGGTACCGGCACACGGATTGTTTTTAACCGAAATTGATTATGATTATATAACGAAATAGCCCTGATAGCAGTGAAAATCCTTTATGATTTTTCTTAAAAAAACATAAAGATTGTAACGAATAGCAGGAAACAGCTCCTAAAAAAATGAAAGCAAAAGCATTCGATACTCGATTATTTAAACGAATATTACAATATACAAAACCTTACCAATGGCGTTTTAACGGCGTTATTGCGTTCGCCATTTCTCTTTCCGTATTCGCGGCATTACGCCCGTACTTATTAAAGCAAACTGTTGATGGATACATCCAGACTAAGGATGCCAACGGGCTTTTATTTTATATCACATTGATGGGAGTGGTTTTGTTGTGCGAAGTTTTTTCGCAGTTTTATTTTGTCTTTTGGGCAAACTGGCTGGGACAAGACATTGTTAAGGATATTCGAATTAAGCTATTCAAGCACCTTCTGAGCTTCAGAATGAAATATTTTGACCTAGTTCCAGTAGGCCAACTAGTAACACGTTCTGTATCTGACATTGAATCAATCGCCCGTATTTTCAGCCAAGGCTTGTTCATGATAATCAGTGATCTAATGAAAATGTTTGTGGTGTTGATTTTCATGTTCTACATGAACTGGCAATTGACTTGGATCGTAATTGTTGCTATGCCAGTTTTGGTCTTTATCACCCGCATATTTCAGCGCAAAATGCAGGTTGCTTTTGAGGATGTGCGGAACCAAATTTCAAACATGAATTCCTTTGTGCAAGAAAGGGTTACGGGAATGAAAATTGTACAGTTGTTTCATAGGGAAGATATTGAAGCTGAAAAATTCAAAAATATCAACGATAAGCACAAAAAAGCATGGATAAAAACGATTCTTTATAATTCCATTTTCTTTCCCATTGCTGATATAATTTCGTCGCTGACCCTTGGATTTATTGTTTTATATGGTGGTCTCAAGATTTTGAACGGAGATACATTTACCACTTTTGGTGATTTATTTTCATACACTATGTTCATCGGAATGTTATTCAATCCGTTGCGTCAGATTGCTGATAAATTTAATGAGATGCAGTTGGGAATGATTGCAGCAAACCGCGTATTTGCCATTATTGATACTCAGGACCAGATTCAGGATACGGGCAAAATCGAGGCGCCAATTTTCCTTGGTAACCTAAAATTCAAAAAAGTACATTTTAGCTATATTCCTGACGAAGAAGTGATTAAAGGTATCGATTTGATCGTGAATGCTGGCGACACTGTTGCCATTGTAGGTTCTACAGGCGCTGGAAAATCAACGATTATAAATTTATTAAACCGATTCTACGAAATCGACAGCGGTGAAATTTATATTGACAATCAAAATATTGAAAATTATACTCTGGATTCACTGAGAAAGCAAATTGCGGTAGTATTGCAGGATGTATTCCTTTTTGCTGATACCGTTTTCAATAACATAACCCTCAATAATCCGGAAATTACCCGAGAAGATGTTTTAGCTGCAGCCAAAGAGATAGGTGTACACGATTTCATCATGAGTTTACCAGACAATTATGACTTTGATGTCAAAGAACGCGGAGTGATGTTGTCGTCTGGTCAGCGTCAATTAATCGCTTTCTTAAGAGCATATGTTAGTAATCCAAGTATTCTTATTCTTGATGAAGCCACTTCGTCTATTGATAGCTATTCAGAGGAATTAATACAACGCGCCACCGAGACCATTACACAAGGCCGGACATCAATTGTGATTGCTCATAGACTCGCCACCATTGTCAATGCTGATAAAATTGTAGTGATGGACAAAGGCTTGATCGTGGAACAAGGAACACACAAAGAGTTAATCAATCGCGAAAGTGGCTATTACAAGAATTTGTATTATTCCCAATTTTCCGTCGCTAATTAGTGAGTAGAGAGATACAAATTATAAAAGGTTATTTAAAAAAAAAGGCCCAGCTGATAAACAGGATTTTTAACTTTTCAACTTGCACTTTGTATTGTCCTATTTAATCAATCCGTTTTTCGACTTTTCGATTCCTAACAAATCTAAAATTAATAAATCTATAAACTTTCTCAAAACAGAATAAATCCTTAAATTCGCCACATCAATTAATAGAAGAAAAATACATACAATATGAAATACGACATCATTGTTTTAGGAAGTGGACCGGGCGGGTATGTTACTGCCATTAGAGCATCACAATTAGGCTTTAAAGTTGCCGTAATTGAAAAAGAAAGCTTAGGTGGGGTTTGCTTGAATTGGGGTTGTATCCCGACCAAAGCGTTATTAAAATCAGCGCAGGTTTTTGATTACTTAAAACACGCTTCTGATTACGGATTGACTGTTTCATCATTTGATAAAGATTTCCCTGCCGTTGTACAACGCAGCAGAACTATCGCAGCTGATATGAGCAAAGGTGTTCAATTCTTGATGAAAAAAAATAAAATTGATGTTATCATCGGTTTTGGAAAACTAAAATCAGGCAAGAAAATCGACGTTACAGATAAAGACAACACAGTTACTGAATACAGTGCAGATCATATCATAATTGCCACTGGAGCTCGCTCCCGTGAGTTGCCCAACTTACCACAAGATGACGTAAAAGTAATTGGATACAGAAGAGCAATGACTTTAGCTACGCAACCCAAATCAATGATTATTGTAGGTTCAGGAGCGATTGGGGTAGAGTTTGCGCATTTCTACAATTCAATGGGAACAGAGGTGACAATTGTTGAGTTTATGCCAAATGTTGTTCCTGTAGAGGACGAAGACATTTCGAAACAGATGGAACGCTCCATGAAAAAAGCGGGTGTAAAAATTATGACTAATTCTTCTGTAGAAAAAATTGATACTACTGGAGCAGGCGTAAAAGCATATGTGAAAACTGCAAAAGGAGAAGTGGTTCTGGAAGCAGACATATTACTTTCGGCTGTTGGAATCAAAACAAACATCGAAAACATAGGTCTGGAAGCAGTAGGAATTGCAACCGACAAAGATAAGATCTTGGTAAACGAATACAATCAAACTAACATACCAGGTTATTATGCCATTGGTGATGTAACTCCTGGACAAGCTTTGGCTCACGTGGCTTCCGCCGAAGGAATCAACTGTGTGGAAAAAATTTCAGGATTGCATGTAGAACCTATCGACTACGGAAACGTACCGGGCTGCACTTATGCGACTCCAGAGATCGCTTCCGTAGGTTTGACGGAAAAACAAGCCAAAGAAAAAGGATATGAATTAAAAATTGGTAAGTTCCCATTCTCTGCGTCAGGGAAAGCAAAAGCGTCAGGAACTCCTGATGGTTTCGTAAAAGTTATCTTTGACGCCAAATATGGCGAGTGGTTAGGTTGTCACATGATAGGTGCTGGGGTTACAGATATGATTGCCGAGGCAATTGTAGCACGTAAACTGGAGACTACAGGGCACGAAATACTAAAAACTATACATCCACACCCTACTATGAGCGAGGCTGTTATGGAAGCAGTAGCTGATGCTTATGGCGAGGTGATCCACTTGTAAATAAAAAAGATGATTATAGATACCCAATAAAGTGCGTGTCGACAACAGAATAATAAATCCGATTTGCTAAAGCAGGTCGGGTTTTTTATTTAAAAAAAGAGTTACATCATAGATATAATGTTATATTTAACAAATAAACATTTATTAATTCGTAAATTTGAATCAGCCATTTTGTGTTTTGCATTAAATATGTTAAAAATTATAACCTTTTAAACTATTTGACTATGAAAAACCTAAAACAATTCAGTTTAGACCCAATATTGGTAATGGTACTTTTTTCAATTATTCCAGAAGACAAAAAAAATACAAATATTAGCGCTAGCCTCAAAGAAAAAACATGCATAGATGAGCATGATATTAGTGCCGTAATTGTCACTAATGGGGCTTGGGAAACAAGATCTTATTGGAAAAGCGAGCCCAATGAAATGATTAATTTCGATGAATTTAATTTTACTTTTGGAGATAACGACGTACTTACAGTGACTGACGGAACTAGTCTTTACAAGGGCACGTGGGCCATCTTAGAAACCGACAGCAACAACAAAAATTTATCTGATTTAAAATTCTATATTACCTTTGCAAAATCTATACACTTTGTGGAAATAATCGATGGCTGGGAAAATATTAAAAAATCTTGTGACTATTGTGAATTAAGAGATAGAAGCTTCAAAAATAGTATATATGATCTTTTGACCTTCAGCAAAAATTAGAGAGTGTAGTTGTTAGAGCGAATGAATCAGAAAAATTATTGGGCCGTAATTAGTAGAATAGGACAAAACAGAGCTTTTGAGCTTCCCACATTAGTGAAAATATAACTGTAATTTTTTTTGACTTTATTTAAATAAATTTGAATTACTATCTTTCATCAATATTTCCTGCCCCGCGATTTCCTGAAAAAATGTACAGCCACCCTAAGTGGTTGTGTAATCCTTCAAAGGTAGTTTTGACTACATTAAAAAATGCTGAACACTTACAAGAAAACGAAGCCGACTTACGATACATTAAAGGATTATTATACGTTATTAGCGAAGTGAGATAGCCAACATCTATAACAATAGAAACACAACAAGAAATTAACAATCTAAAAGCTCTTTTGACGGCTTATGAAATAACGATTATGTATTTGCGTATAGATAAAGTTTGACGGTTGCCAGATGTATATATCCCAGATTGGGTAGCTTTTTATAATATTGTACTATATCTAAACGAGTTACCTACAAGTTAAAAAATGAAAATATTAACTGTCTTTTAAGCCGTTGAAAAATGAGTCCTACTATTTTTAACTTTTAGTATACTTCTTCAATAACATAATCCGTTTCATTAAATTTAAATGAGCTGCCTTTTTGTAAGCCTTTCATGCTTGTATAAATCGGTGCACTTGTTGAAATCCTCACGATTGTCCCTCCTTCTACTTCAAATTGCTCACCGGATATGCCTGTGAAAAGGTAAATTGATCAGTAACAACAGTTGCCCCCGGGTTCAACAACGGAACTTTCCTTTGCCACATCTAAAGAATTTAGGTATGCGAATTCTTGTTGCACAAAAACGAGTTCATCTCCCACGGCTTTGAGTAATCCATATTTAGCAGCTCTACGACCTTCACTTTGGCTGGCAGATTCATTCTGGCTAAAGGTATCGTCATTGACCCCAGCCTCTCGCTTTTTAAAATGGTGTATCAACTTATCATGTTTTTTTTAAACAAGCTTGCAATATTCTGTTTTTATCTATTCTGTTTCATATTGTTAGTACTAGTTTAACAAGTTATTAATTTAGCTCGTTGGCTGTAATTAATTTTTAATGATGATTTTCATCAGTTCGAGTGATTTTCGACAAAAAATTATATCGAGAACTAGAAAATTATTATTAAAAAACAGTTCTCGATACATTTTTTGTTACGTTTTACTCCACAAAAAACACTCGAGCTGACGTTTTGGACAATTGCAGCTGACGGGTTAATTTAAACTATTTATATAAAATATTGTGCTTCTTTTAGGGACTAATCGAACTAAGTTAAAACGAATTGAAGTTAAAACGAAATTAAATTCCAGTGTCTACTAGTAGATAATGTTGAATTCCAAACATTTACCTAAAAAATGTAGGGACTGTTTTTCAGATTAGGTTTTCTACAGTAGTTTCAAATCTTAACGACCATCTTACCAGTGTTCTTTCCATCAAAAAGATCGATAAAAGCTTGTGGAATTTGCTCAAAACCTTCGACTACTGTTTCCGTGTAAGTCAGTTTTCCTTCTTGTAGCCAGCTGCCTAATTGTGTTATAGCCTCTGGGAATTTAGCCGCATAATTGCTAACAATAAAACCTTGCATTAAGGCGCTATTTTTTACTAAAAAAGGCTGAACGCTAATACTCTTTGGCAAAGATGTTTCGTTATAAACAGAAATTGCTCCACAAATTACCATTCGAGCAAATTTATTAATATTGAAAAGTACGGCATCTGAAATAGCACCTCCTACATTATCAAAATAAACATCAACCCCGTCTGGACAGGCGGCAGCAAGAGCTTCTGCTATGTTACTGGTCGTATTGTAATTAATTGCAGCATCAAAGCCAAAGTCTGATTTTAGCATTTCTACCTTTTCATCTGTTCCTGCAATACCCACAACTCGACAACCCAAAATTATACCGATTTGCCCCACTACACTACCTACGGCTCCAGCCGCACCTGAAACAACGATGGTTTCTCCTTTTTTAGGTTTTCCTATTTCGGTTAAACCGAGATAAGCAGTCAACCCTGTCAATCCTAAAACACCTAAGTAAGCAGATTGCGGAACATTTGTCGTGTCAACTTTAGTTAAACCCTGTCCATCAGATTTTTGATACTCCTTCCATTCTAGCATCCCGGAAACATAATCGCCCTTGCTTAAGCTAGCGTGATCTGACTCAACAACCTCAGCAATAATTCCTGAACTTATTGGTCTTTGCAGTTCAAATGGTGGAATATATGATTTTGCATCGTTCATACGACCCCTTAAATAAGGATCTACGGACACATAGCTTGTTCTCAATAACACTTCACCGGATTGTATTTGCGGTTTTTCTTCCGTTACCAAATTAAAATCGGATAACTCTGGTCTTCCAGCTGGTCTTTTATCTAATAAAATAGCATGATTCATTTTCTTAATTTTTTATATTCATTTACAGTTCTCTTACAATTACTGTTTAGTAACAAAACACATTTAAAGGTATGCAATTAAAACAGTATTAGCTGCTAATTCTTGCCAAATATCCTTTTCACCCTTTACTACACTAGGCCGAATAATGCAAAAACTGCAACAAATTCATTCTTTAACTATATCTTTCGCGCTGATTAGATTCCCATGCGTCTTGCAAATCGTCATAAGAATAATAAGTACGGTTAATTACGTCCATCTTACAAAGAAAAAACAGAAGACTACCTATTGTTAAATTAATGTTAAAATAAAAATTAAACAGTTGTTTAATTTAAACGGTTGTTTAATTTTGATTAATAAATAATTTTATGTCTTCCAGTAGTCCTTTTAACGAAAAGCAAATCCAAATACTTCAGGTAGCTGAAACCTTATTTGCCGAAAGAGGTTTTGATGGTACCTCCATTAGAAAAATTGCCAAAGAAGCTAAAATTAACATCGCGATGGTCTCCTATTATTTTGGGTCTAAAGAACGATTGTTGGAGTCCCTTATTGTTTTTAGGACTAAAGACTTAAAGTTTCAAATCGAAAATTTGTCAGTTGAAAATCTTGAGCCTATCGATAAAATAAATAAGCTGATTGAAATTTATATTAATCGGATAAATTGTAATAAGGGAATATACAGAATATTGCACTTTGAGTTTTCCGATGAAAAAAGAGATCTTGATCTTCAAGCTCTGAATGACTTAAGAGCCGGAAACCTAAAAGCATTGATAACCATTATAGAAGAAGGACAAAACAAAGGTGTTTTTAGAAAAGACATTATTGTTCCTCTTATCACGCCCACAATCTTGGGCACATTTTTTCATTTCCATATGAATAAGTCCTATTTCAAAAATTTATTACAACTTTCTACAGACGAATTATACAACAATTACATAAAAACCAAGCTTACAAAACACATCCAACAAACAATAAAAGCACTTCTGATATATGAAAGTTAGTCAATTAATGCTCTTTGGAATTTTCTTTATTGGAATTTTATCCATAGAAGCGCAAGAAAAAAAAAGCTTAACGCTCGATGAAGCCATACATTTAGCATGGAAAAAAAGCAATGAAGTAAATTTGGCCAATAGTAAAGTGGCAACAAAAAAATACGAGTTGCAATCCGTAAAAAACAACAGATACCCTGATTTGAAAATATCAGGACAGTATCAACGTTTAGCAAATGCTTCCATAGATTTTAAATTAAACAAAACTTCTAATCCTCTCCCTGTAGTAGATCAATTAATGATTGGGCAGGTCAATGCAAGTCTTCCTCTATTTGCAGGTTTTAAAATACAAAATAGTATTAAAGCCTACAGCAATATGTACCAAGCTGAAACAGCTAGCGCTATGCAAACAAAGGAAGAGGTTGCCATGCAAGTCATCAATTATTACGCAAGTTTATATAAAGCGCAGAAAACAGTAGAACTTCTAAAAGAAAATCAAAAAAGCGCACAACAACGTCTGGATGACTTTATAGAACTGGAAAAAAACGGACTCATACCCCGAAATGATTTATTAAAGTCTCAACTGCAAGTTTCTAGAGTACAACTATCGCTAGATAGAGCCATAAGCGACCTAAACATCGTCAACTTTGAACTCGCCAGTCTTTTAAAATTGGAGCCTAGGACAAAACTAGAAATAAGAGAAAGTGATTTTGCCAACTTTCAAATGGATAACATTCCTACTGACGAAGAACCAGCCTTGGCAAATCGTAAAGATTTAGAAGCTATTCAATTACAGGAAAAAGCGAGTCTTGCCAATATACAAATTGCTAAAAGCGGTTACTACCCAACGATTTCAATCATTGGAGGGTACACGGCATTAGATTTAAAAAATGTGATTACTGTTCAAAATGCGATGAATATTGGAGTTGGAGTATCCTATGATTTAAGCGGCATTATTAAAAATGGCACTAATGTAAAAATCGCCGAAAGCAAAGCTTTGGAAATACAAAACTCTCACGAGATGCTTACTGATTATATCAAAATACAAGTTCAGAAAGCTATCGAAGATTACGATTTAGCGCTAAAACAAAACTTAGTTTATAACCAAGCTGTTGAACAAGCATCAGAAAATTATAGAATAATTAAAGACAAGTATGACAATGGACTCTCCGACACCAATGATTTATTAGAAGCCGATGTGGAACAATTGGGCTCAAACATAAATAAAACATTAGCGAAAGCGAATGTCATTCAAAAATATTACGAGTTACTTTCTGTAACTGGCCAACTAAACCAAACCTTCAATCTTTCAAAAATATAACCGACACCACAATGACAAAGAAAAAAACAAACACAAAGTTTATCATTATAATAGCTTCTTTGCTGCTATTAGGTTTTGCTTATGGAACTTACAAATACATTTATTCCCTTTCCCACGAAGGAACCGATGACGCCCAAATAGAGAAAAACATGAATCCAATCATTCCTAGAGTATCTGGCTATGTAAGCAAAGTATATATCAAGGATAATAATTTTGTAAAAAAAGGAGATACTTTATTTACGATTGACAAAAAAGATTACCAACTAAAGATAGATGAAGCGACTGCAAACCTAGCCGCTGCAGAGGGGAATTTTGAGGTTTCAAAAGCGGACATCAATAGTATATTAGCGAGTATTTCAGTTTCTGATGCCAATGTGAAATCAGCAGGTGGAAATATCGAAAGTGCCAAGATTAGATTAGGTCGCCTTAGTAGTGATTATAACCGATACAACAACTTGTACAAAAGTCACACGATCACAAAACAACAATACGAACAAGCTTTAGCGGCAAAGCAAGAAGCAGAAAGTCAAGTGAGTGTTTTACAACAGCAACAAAAAGCGACTGCCTTCCAGAAATCAGTTATTGTAGCCCAATCAAAAGCATCTGATAAGCAAAATGACGTTGCGGCTGCAAATATCAAAAGAGCCAAAGCATTGCTTGATTCGGCAAACTTAAATCTAACGTACACCGCTATAACTGCTGCTATCGATGGCCAAGTTTCTAAAATTGATATTCAACCAGGACAATTAGTGCAGGCAGGCCAATCTCTTTTTTATATCATTAACAATAATGAAGCATGGGTTGTTGCCAATTTTAAAGAAACGCAATTAAATAAGATGATCACTGGACAAAAGGTGACCATAAAAGTAGATGCTTATCCTGACTATGATTTTAATGGAACGGTGACTTCATTTTCACCCGCTACAGGGGCTCGATTCTCCATTTTACCTCCAGATAATGCTACCGGTAACTTCGTTAAAACGATTCAACGCTTACCCGTCAAAATCAGTCTTGACGCCAACAATGATGCTGAAAAAATCAAGTTATTGCGTCCCGGAATGAATGTGGATGTTGACGTACATATAAAATAATATGGCACAAGGAGATGACGATTTAGTTGAGTACGGTTTTAGACGAGTTATTATTACAATAACGGCTGTACTTTGTGCTTTGCTGGAAATTGTAGATACCACCATTGTGAATGTCGCACTAACCAATATGAGAGGAAGCCTAGGGGCTACATTAACTGATGTGGCGTGGGTAATCACGGCTTATGCCATTGCCAATGTTATTGTAATCCCAATGACGAGTTGGCTTTCACAACAATTTGGGAGACGCAATTATTTTGCCGTTTCAATCATAATATTTACAGTTGCCTCTTTTTTATGTGGTAATGCCACTAATATATGGGAGTTGGTCGCTTTCCGGTTTATTCAAGGACTTGGCGGTGGTGCTTTATTGGTTACGGCACAAACGATAATTACGGAAAGCTATCCTATTGCTAAACGAGGAATGGCCCAAGCCATTTATGGTATGGGAGTCATTGTAGGGCCAACATTGGGTCCGCCTTTAGGAGGATATCTAGTAGATCGTTTTTCATGGCCTTATATTTTTTACATCAACATACCACTAGGTATTATCGCTACTCTTTTAACATTAAGTTTTGTGCGAAGCCCAAAATATGGTGAGAAATTAAAGGCAAACCAAGTCGACTGGATAGGAATCATCCTTTTAGCAGCCTTTATTGGTTCTTTACAATTTGTTCTAGAACATGGGCAACAAGACGACTGGTTTAATAATAAATTGATAGTACTACTAAGCAGCGTTTCATTATTTGGCCTAATATTATTTATTTGGAGACAGTTAAGCTATAAACATCCGATTGTAAATTTGAGTGTACTGAAAGACGGTAATTTAAGAATTGGTACGTTAATGGCTTTTATTCTTGGCTTCGGGCTGTACGGTTCCACTTTAATTATTCCAATTTACACACAGTCCGTCTTAGGGTGGACAGCCACTGACGCAGGTTTGCTACTGATTCCCGGATCTATAACTACTGCTTTTATGATGCCTATTATTGGTAAATTAATTCAGAGAGGAGTTCCGCAGGGATACATGATAGGTTTAGGATTTCTGATTTTCTTTTTCTTTACCTTCATGATGCGTAATAACATGACGCCCGAAACTGGTGTCGAGCATTTATACTGGTCATTGATATTAAGAGGAATTGGATTGGGACTACTTTTTGTTCCTATTACTACTTTATCATTATCCACTTTGTCAGGAAAAAACATTGGCGAAGGAGCGGCCTTTACCGGCATGATGAGACAGCTAGGAGGCTCTTTCGGAATCGCCATAATTACTACATTTATAACTAGGTTCAGTCAAGAACACAGAGTGAATTTAGTAGCAAATTTAGATGGAAGCAAATTTGAAGTGCAACAACGCTTGTTGCTGTTGCAAAAAGGGTTTATGTCTAAAGGTTTTACGTCGAATGAGGCAATGAAGAAAGCCTACCAGGCAATTGATTATTCTGTGATGAAACAAAGCACAATATTATCATACATGGATATTTTCATGTATTTGGGAGTTCTATTTTTGTGCTGTATTCCTATTATATTTTTTATAAAAAAAGGGCAAAACAAATTCAATCCGGCAGATGCCGCGCATTAATATTAATAAAAAATGCCGATATCATCAGTGATATCGGCATTTTTTATTCTTAACGAAAACTATTATCTAGTGAAGACCAGATGGTTCCCTTTTGACAAATTAGCATCAAACTTATATCCATCATAATTAAAGCCTTTTAAATCATCAATTGTTTTGGCATCATTGTCTATAATATATCGCACCATCATTCCCCTAGCCTTTTTGGCAAAAAAGCTAATGATTTTTAATTTGCCATTTTTATAATCTTTAAAATCGGGTGTAATCACGGGAACTTTTAACGCTTTGACATCGACAGCCGAAAAATATTCGTTACTCGCCAAATTGACAAATAATTCTCCATCTTTTAACTCTTTGTTGAGGCTGGTAGTTATTGTGGTTTTCCAAAATTCATATAGATTTTTGTTTTCTGCGACCGACAACTTTGTCCCCATTTCCAATCGGTATGCTTGCATTAGATCCAAAGGCTTCAAAAGTCCATACAAACCAGATAAAATCCTTAAACTATCTTGCAAACGCTCTAATTTATCTAGGGGAATCGAATAAGCATCTAAACCAGTATAAACATCACCGTCAAAAGTATAAATGGCAGGACGTGCGTTTTCAGAAGAAAATGGTGTTTTCCAATCTTGATTGCGCTTCCAATTTAGGTCGGCCAATTTATCTGAAATATGCATCAGCTCTGACAATTCTTTTGGCGATTCCATTTTCAATACTTTCTGAATCTGTCTTGATTCCTTTAAAAAAAAAGGCTCTGTATAGGCGACAGTAGGTAATTCTTTTTCGAAGTTTAAAGATTTGGCTGGCGAGATAACGATTTTCATAAATATTCCTGTTACAAGTTCTTTTCAATAATTACCCAAAAGTACAAATTGTAAGTTGAATAGTTCGGTACGGAAATAGAAATTAAAAATGGATGCAAGATTTATTTATATTATTTTTGAGTTTGATACATATTTAATTATGAAATGACCCCTATTGAAATAAAAAAAGCTCCTTTAGTAGATTTAGAATTAATTCAAAAAATAGGAAAGCAAACTTTCACAGAAACATTTGCAGCAGTAAACACAGCTGAACACCTTGCCAACTACCTCGAAGAAAGTTTCAGTTAAGCTCAATTAACCAAAGAGCTGACAAGCCCGAATTCCACTTTTTACCTAGCCAGCTTAGATCAAAAAATAATTGGATATTTAAAAATAAATTTTGGAAAAGCGCAAACAGATATAATAGACGAACAAGCTGTAGAAATTCAACGTATTTATGTTCTGGAGGAGTTTTATAGAAAAAAAGTGGGGCAGTTATTTATCGATGAAGTCATCAGCAGAGCAAAGCTAAATGCTGCCTCTTTCATTTGGTTAGGTGTTTGGGAAGAAAATCGTAGAGCAATTGCGTTTTACACTAAAAATGACTTTGTCGTATTTGACAAACATGTTTTTACCCTAGGCGATGACAAGCAAACTGATTTATTAATGAAACTGGAAATAAAAAACTAGACTATATTGTAGACCTTTAAGGACTTGAAAGTTTTGTAACTTGAACGATATAAAAATAAAATTTTAAAAGAAAAAAGGGCTTAATAACCACTTTTACAAAAATATTTTCAATAAAAAAAGAATTTAATAGAATTCCATTGTCCATATTAGATTTAGCCTTAGTTTTAGAGGAAAAAACTACAAGTCAATCATTCAAAAATAGCCTTAGTCTGGCACAGAAAGCAGAAAATTGGGGTTACCGTCGCTTTTGACTGGCGCAACAGCATAATATGGTCAGTATTGCTAGTTCAGCCACATCTATCTTGATAGGCCATATTGCAGGAGGAACTACTAACATTAGAGTAGGTTCAGGAGGAATAATGCTTCCCAACCTCACGCCTTTGGCGATAGCAGAACAATTTGGCACACTCGCCTCATTGTATCTAGATAGAATTGATTTGGATCTTGGTCGTGCACCAGCAACGGATCAATTAATCGCCAGAGGGCTACAAATAGAGGATCAGGCCGCTTTCGAGTTTCCAAAAACGGTCAGGGAGTTGCAGAAATATCTATCTGCAGACAACAAAAACTCACAAGTTAGAGCGATTCCAGATGCAGAACTGGATATTCCGATTTGGATACTGGGTTCTAGCACCTAAAGTGCAAAATTAGCGGCCTAATTTGGAATACCTTATGTATTTGCCAGTCATTTTGCACCACAGCAATTACAGGAGGCGCTTCACATCTACAGAACCAATTTCAAACCTTCGTAACAGCTAACAGAATCTTAGGCGATTGCTTGCGCAAATGTTACAGCGGCAGCAACTTCAGAAGAAGCTCAATTGCTTGCCACTTCCATGGAAATGATTTTCCTAGGTATTCTTACTAATGAAAGGCACCCCTACAACCAGCAGAGATCAATTTTAAAGTGAGTCCGGAAGCAAAACGAGTAATGCAACAATTTTTGAAATATTCTTTTATCGGCATCTCATATGAAATTGAAGATGCTTTAAATCAGTTTAATGATGACACGCAAATTGATGAACTAATGGTAGTTTCCCATATTTATAATCACGTGGCAAGATTAAATTCTTATGAAATTCTTAAAGGATTGCGAAGTGCAACTAAAAAAAGCTAAGGTTTAAATATTCTCATAAACATCTGAAAATATATTATTTAAATTGTGTCGTTTGAGCAAATCACTTTTCGATTCAGATTATATATCACCACATAACCAATAAAAAAGCTCTTTTAAAAAAATTTAACTACTTATTTTTAAAACATTATTATGCATTTCTACAATGGGATTCGCTACTAATATGCTATTTTTGTTAATTAAGTTGTAATTGGCTAGCATATGAATAAAAAAGGGAAAATTTCCTAGTGTTGGTTAAAAAAATAAAGAATACATGAAAGTAAAGATTGAGAAGGCAATAAAAAAGATTTATAATAACGATGTGTTTAATGAGTTCTTTAATAATGAAAAATCCAGTGGACTAGTTCTGATAGGCTGTACTATATTTTCATTGTTTATGGCAAATTCAATTTTTGGCTCACAATACCAGCATACTTGGCACTCAGTAATTGGCGGTCAAAGTTTAGAATATTGGATTAATGATGGTTTAATGACTATTTTCTTCTTGCTTATTGGTTTAGAATTGGAAAGAGAGATATATTTGGGTGAATTGTCTAATATTAAAGACGCACTGCTTCCTATTTTTGCAGCACTAGGGGGAATGTTAGTTCCTGCTGGTTTGTATTTGCTCTTAAATTACGGAACAATAGCGCAAGCTGGAGCTGGTATTCCAATGGCTACCGACATTGCATTTGCATTAGGGATCCTATCCTTATTGGGAAATAGGGTACCATTGTCTTTAAAGATATTCTTAACGGCATTAGCAGTTATTGACGATTTAGGTGCAATTATGGTAATTGCTATTTTTTATACAAAAACCATACTTTGGACAAACTTATTTTCTGCCTTAGGTGTCATGTTAGTGCTATTTATAATGAACAGAATGAAAGTTCGAAATTTAATTCCATACCTTATAGGTGGTGTGATTATGTGGTGGTTCATGTTACATTCTGGAATACATGCCACCGTTACTGGGGTATTATTGGCCTTCGTGATACCATTTGGAAACGGAGATAAAAAATCAACTTCATTCATTTTACAACATTTTTTACATAAACCTGTCGGATTTTTTATACTTCCTATTTTTGCCTTAGCCAATACCGCTATTGTTATAAGTTCGAATATTGGAGAGACGCTTGCACAACATTACAGTCTGGGAATAGCTTTGGGACTAATCATTGGAAAACCATTGGGTATTTATCTTTTTAGCTTTTTAGCTGTCTCTGCTGGGTTATGTAAACTTCCCAACGACTTAACCTGGAAAGCGGTCGTTGGTGTCGGGTTTTTGGGAGGAATTGGGTTTACAATGTCAATATTCATAACCTTACTTGCTTTTGACGACCAAACTATAATTAGCAATGCAAAATTCATTATTTTACTCTCCTCATTAATTGCAGGTTTAGTTGGCTTCCTTTTTTTAAAAAAAACCTTAAAAAAAGTTACAGATGAAAAAAACAACGAATAAAATATTTGCATATATCAATCTCAACAAAGGCGGGTAAGCTAAGAATCTTGTATTAGATAATCTAATGTCCAACATTTCATTCAGGGGAATCAATTTGTGGATTTTAGTTTGTGCCATTGTAATAGCATCAGTAGAACTAAAAGCAAATTAGATAGCAGTTATTATAGGTGCTATGCTCATATCTCCACTGCTGGGGCCAAATAATAAGTGCGGGCTTAGGATTAGGAATTTATGACTTTAATTTACGCAAAAGATCCCTAAACAATCTTTTGATCGCGACGCTAGTAAGCTTATTCGTATCTACTCTTTATTTCTATATTAGTTCTTTTAAGAAAGCGCAGTCTGAGTTATTATCACGAACTTCATTCAATATTTACGAAATCCTTATTGCCTTTTTTGGAGTTATGATAGCGGCTATCGCAATGACAAAGGTTGAGAAAAGGGAACCCTGTACCGAGAGTAGCTATTGCCACCGCTCTTATGCCTTCCCTTTGTACTGCTGTATATGGCTTAGCACGTGGTAGCATGCAGTTCTTTTTAGGCGCCAAGTATTCGTACTAGATAAATTGTGTTTTCATATGTATTTCCAGCTTTTTCATTGTCAAATATTTAAAATACCCTGTCAAGAAACAACTGGACGACAAATATCACAAACAAGTACGATATATCATTACAACTTTAATCACCGTATTAATCCTTACGAGTATTTATTTTGCCTACCAATTAATTGAGCAGAAAAAATACCAACATTAAATCGATGTTTTGATGGGAAATAAGTTCACAAACAAAGGAATTACCATTTTATATAAGAAAACAGACTTTAACACAGGGCCAAAAAATCTGCAACTTGGCTTTCTTTCGAGAAAATTTAGTTCAAATAAAATTCAAACACTCAATCAAAAATTAAAATTCTACAATATAAATAACACAAATTAATAGTCACGTAGGATACTACTGACCTTAAAAGTGATATTCTAAATAAAATTACTTTCAACAAATCTATATTGAGTGAAAAAAACGTTACCATTTTAAACTTAAAGAATGAAATTACCAAAAATTTTTATGATAATAGAGTACTCTTGACAGAAGTAAAGATTCTATTTCCAGAGATTGAAAACATTTCCCTTTCCAATAACACTCTCGATGAAAATACAGACAGTACCAGAACGTTAGCTGTTTAAGTATACAAAAGCAGAGAATCAATACAGAAACCTTCAGAAGAAAAACTGGCATTGTGGCTGGAACAAAGATTGGTGAAAAACGACATAGAAATCTTTAGAGCTCCATATACTGAACTGAAACTTGAACCTACAAAAAAGAATGGGAAGCATCCAGATAAGGATAAAAACGGTCTTAAATATATTTTAATAACATATTGGATGTGATTAAGAAATTAAACAAATTGAATTACAGCCAAAAAAAATAATACTAATTATAACAACCTATGAAAATAACAAACAGCACCACTGCAGATATAGACGAAATCTTTCGCCTTTACGATATTGCCTCAGCCTACCAAAAAACCAAAAATGTGGTAGTTTGGCCCAATTTCAAAAGATAATTAGGCAAAATCGAACTCGCCGCAAATCGCCAATGGAAAATAATTATTGATAGCCAGATTGCCTATGTATGGGCTATCACATTCAATGGCCCTGAAATTTGTTAAGAACGCGATACTGATGCCGCCGTTTACATCCATAGAATCGCTACCAACCCAGATTTTCGAGGCTATAATTTTGTCGGGACAATAGTAGAATGGGCTAAGCACTATGCAAAAAGCATCCACAAAAACTATGTTCGCCTCGACACTTTGGGCAATAACAAAGGGCTCATTGCGCACTACAGTCGAGCCGGATTTGATTTTTTAGGCATCGTCGATTTAAAGTCCACAATCGGCTTACCGCACCACTATCAGGAAACCAAAGGCAGCCGCTTATTCCAAATCAAATTATAAAAAATTAGTGTTGTTCACATAGAGATTCGGGTTTTAGATTGCTAAAAAAACACTAAGATGCAGAATAAGCAATTAACGGATGCCTAACTCAAAACAAAAATCAAATAGAAGCTAATTATCTTGGGTGCAAACCGAAAGTTCAAAATTTACGATACCCTGCCCTGCAAATACGGCAAACGGCTAAAAAGAAAAAATCGCGTGTTTTTTGCCTCCGAAACTAAAGCAATTCAAAACAATTTCCGACCTTGCGGACATTGTATGAAAAACCAATACCAACGATGGACTTATTCAGTACGGACTCAGACAAAAACATAAACCTATTGCCCAAAGACGGCACGGTGAACTATTACGGCAGCTTGATGCCGCAAGGCGAAGCCTATGAATATCTGGCTGAATTATTAGAAAATATAGACTGGAAAAATGACCAAGCAATGATTTTTGGTAAACTCATCATCACCAAAAGAAAGGTCGCATGGTACGGAGATATCAATTTCAATTACACCTACAGTAATACCACCAAGCAAGCCTTGCCATGGACTCCAGCTTTACTCAAACTTAAATCATTGGTCGAAGACAAAACGGGCGAAACCTACAATTCCTGTTTGCTAAACCTCTATCATGAGGGAATCGAAGGTATGGGCTGGCATAGCGATGCCGAAAAGAATCTCAAGAAAAATGGCGCAATAGCCTCGATGAGTTTTGGAGCTGATCGTAAATTTACATTCAAACACAAAGAAAGCAAAGAAACGGTTTCCAGAATACTCCAAAACGGCAGCTTGCTGCTCATGAAGGACGAAACACAAAGCCACTGGCTACACCGCCTACCGCCTACCAAACTTGTTAGTACACCGAGAGTAAACCTTACTTTTAGAACGATTGTTATAGGGCAGTAAAAAAGTTTATTATTAAAAGATAAAAGAATACTACTTTAGTACTACAACAGCAATCAGTTCAATATTCTTTTGAATTCATTTCTAAAATGCTAAATATAGCATTAATTAAAACCGCAGTTACGGACCACGAAATATTGATTTGCTGGGAAGCCATTTATTTATTAAAGCCCATGCTAGAAGCGAAGCATTTAGTAGAGTAAATAAAAGAAATGTAAAAAGACGGTTATGTGCTTTTATCCCTATTTGAAGACCCCAAAGTAGTTTCGGTTGCTGGCTATCGTATTTATAGTATGCTGTATTGTGGTATAATGCTGTACATACTTGATTTATCAATCATAGTATTAGGAAACGGCAAAGGACATGACAGTTCTCTATTAAAAACAGCTGTATGAAGTTACTGCACAACATGATTGCAAAGCGGCGCAATCAAACAGTGGACATATAAGAACTGAGGCACATAAACTGTACTTCAATGAAGGTTTCACGATTAGTGCATTTCATATATTAGTAAACCAATTGTTTAAGCAAAATGGCCTCCAAAAAGAAGATTATTCGCAGTAAAGTACCAACTTTTGTTTCCACAGCAATACTATATTTGATTTATTCGTGAAGCCTCTATACAGTATCATAGAACATTCATAACTTATCGCCATTGAAAAAAAACGTACACTTAAAATGAGTAAAGCAGCTCCTCAGCGAAAATAAAAAAGCTGATCTGTTACCAGACCAGCTTTTAATATTTAATAACTATGTCGATGCATAGCATATGGTTTTCAACTTACTTCAACAAGAAACTAGGCTAGATCGAAACGCCCCAAATTCATTACCTTGTTCCAAGCTGCCACGAAGTTATGTACAAATTTCTCTTGAGAATCCGCACATGCATAAACTTCAGCAATAGCTCTAAGTTCTGTATTAGAACCGAAAATAAGATCAACTCGACTACCAGTCCATTTCAATTCACCAGTCGCACGATTACGACCTTCAAACAAGTCATCAGCTTCTGAAACTGCTTTCCAAGTGGTACCTAGATCAAGAAGGTTGACAAAGAAATCATTTGTTAGTGCTTCTGTATTTTTAGTAAAAACTCCGTGATTAGTCTGACCAAAGTTTGTATTAAGAACACGCATACCTCCAACAAGAGTTGTCATTTCTGGTGCTGTTAATGTCAATAATTGTGATTTGTCTATCAACATTTCCTCTGCAGATACTGTATATTTAGTCTTTGTATAATTTCTAAAGCCATCAGCTTCTGCCTCTAGAACAGCAAAAGACTCTACATCGGTTTGCTCTTGTGAAGCATCAGTACGTCCTGGCGTAAAAGGAACGGTTACTGTATGACCACCGTTAGTTATAGCTTTTTCAATTGCAGCACAACCAGCGAGAACGACAAGATCAGCAATAGATACTAATTTACCTGTTGATTGAGCAGTATTAAATTTAGTTTGAATATCCTGAAGAGTGTCTAGAACT
The DNA here is from genome assembly GCA_047635475.1 of Porticoccaceae bacterium. Taxonomy (GTDB): domain Bacteria; phylum Bacteroidota; class Bacteroidia; order Flavobacteriales; family Flavobacteriaceae; genus Flavobacterium. The sequence continues at coordinate 14,335 of JBLIKQ010000010.1, read as the reverse complement.
TTAGCAAGTTGAGACGGATTGTTTACTTGCCAATCTTTTTGCGGAGCGAGACGAATACGTCCTCCGTCGGCTCCACCACGTTTATCAGAACCACGGAAAGTAGATGCCGATGCCCAAGCAGCAGATACCAATTCTGATACAGATAAACCTGAAGCTAAAACCTGTTCTTTTAGTGAAGTTATATCTTGATTATCAATTAATTTATGAGAAACGGCAGGAATTGGGTCTTGCCAAATCAGTTCTTCAGCAGGAATTTCTGGTCCTAAATAGCGAGTTTTAGGTCCCATATCTCTGTGCGTTAGTTTAAACCATGCTCTAGCAAAAACTTTGTCGAATTCTTCCGGATTTTCATGAAAGTGTCTTGATATTTTTTCATAAACAGGATCAAATCTTAATGCAAGATCTGTAGTCAACATAAATGGTTGGTGACTTATTGAAGGGTCATGTGCATCTGGTACTAAACCTGCTCCTGCTCCATCCTTTGGCTTCCATTGTTGAGCACCTGCTGGACTTTTAGTTAATTCCCACTCGTAGCCAAACAAGTTTTCGAAATAATTGTAACTCCATTTAGATGGCGTGGTAGTCCATGCACCCTCTAAACCACTAGTTATAGTGTCAACACCTTTGCCTGTACCGAAAGAATTTTTCCAACCTTGACTTTGTTCTTCGATTGGTGCTCCCGCCGGTGCTGGACCAACATATTTATCTGGGTCTGCTGCACCGTGGGTTTTACCCAATGTGTGTCCTCCGGCAATAAGTGCAACAGTTTCTTCATCATTCATAGCCATACGGGCAAATGTTTCACGTATATCTTTGGCCGACAATAGTGGATCGGGATTTCCATTAGGTCCTTCTGGGTTAACATATATTAATCCCATTTGAACAGCGGCAAGAGGCTGCTCTAATTCACGATCTTCATTATAACGGTTGTCTCCTAACCACTCACGCTCAGATCCCCAATAGATATCTTCACTCGGTTCCCAAACATCTTCACGTCCAGCGGCAAAACCAAAAGTTTTAAACCCTGCCACTTCTAAAGAGCAGTTACCCGCTAAAATCATTAAATCAGCCCAAGAAATTTTCTTACCATATTTTTGTTTAACAGGCCATAATAACAAACGAGCCTTATCTAAGTTGGCATTATCAGGCCAGCTGTTTAGTGGTGCGAAACGTTGTGTTCCCATTCCTGAACCACCACGACCATCAGAAATACGATAAGTACCCGCACTATGCCAAGCCAATCTCATAAAGAAACCACCATAATAACCATAATCTGCTGGCCACCAATCTTGTGAAGTTGTAATTAATTCTTTAATATCTTTCTTCAAAGCATCAAAATCTAAAGTTTTGAATGCTTCAGCATAATTAAAGGTTTCACCCATTGGGTTAGACAGTACGGAATGTTGACGTAAGACATTCAATCTTAGTTGATTTGGCCACCACTCACGGTTAGTTGCAGCAGAACCAGCAGATTGCTTTGCAATAGTACCGCCACCGCTTGAAAACGGACATTTTCCTCCCTCGTTTTGATTATTCATATTTTCCATAATTATATTCAATTTTTATTTTCTATCCAAAATTACATAAATTATACAATCGAAATTATTTTTTTAATAGATAAAAACTATGACTATCCAGATACAAACAAATTGATTGACATGGAAAATTGGTTTTTTATTTTTAATATATGTCCTTAAACTACTGAATTATAATTAAATACAAATATCAACACAGAATATTACATCCACTAACCAAAGAGATTATCAATTTTAAAAAACTAACTGATGAAAAACCAAAATGAAACACTAAGTTACTGTTTGTGGGCTAAAAAGATTAAACTTTTGATTTCGGTAGAGTTTAATCAATTCTACTGTAACTGCAGATGTCACAACTTATCCACTTATTATTATAGCATTAGTTCAAAAAGAATATACTCTTAAGGAAGTAAATAAAATATAAGCAGGCGCATCTTTGAAGATTTTAAAAGCCAATAGGACAAAAAAACAAATGGGTCATATACAGGCGATTATTCGAAAAGCTAATGGACGTCCCAAAGTTTAGTCTATATTTGCGGGGCAAAGAACATAGTAGAACCTGAAGCTTACAGCCTAAGCAATTGAAAGTCAATTCTACTAAAAAATTACTGCACCAATAATTTAAAGTGTTTGTTTTTTTCTGAAAACTGATACTACTATTAATACTATTTTCCAAATATGAATATTTTAAAAAACATAAATGCAGTCAGAAGAAGTTTGATGCAGGGAGTGACTAAAAAAATTAGCGGTTCTTCACTGAATGAAAATCTGCCAATGATTGATAAAGATACCATCATGACTGTACTGATTTCCAGACCCAATCACCGATTGGGAAACCAATTATTAATTAGCCCACTTGTTCAAGAAGTTACCGATACATTCCCAAACTGTAAAATAGATTTATTTGTAAAAGGAAATATAGCAGCTATTATATTTGAAAATTACGGAAATATTGACAGTATAATTAAATTGCCGAAAAAGCATTTTAACGATTTACTTCCCTATACAAAAGGCTGGTTAGCACTGAAGAAAAAACAGTACGACCTTGTAATAAATGTGGACAAAAACTCTTCATCAGGCAGACTATCTACAAAATTTGCAAAATCGGACTATAAGTATTTCGGGGATGAAGAAATTGATTTTGAATCAAAATACTCGGACTACAAGCATATTGCTAAATATCCGGTGTACGGCTTGAGGAGCTACTTGTCTAAATTAGGAATTTCAAACAAAGAAAATCCGGTGCCATCCTTAGACATTAAATTAAGTTCCCTCGAAATTTCGGCGGCCAAACTTGAGTTAGAAAAGCTTATCGATAAAGATAAAAAAACAATCTGCCTTTTTACTTTCGCAACAGGAGATAAATGCTATTCGGAGACATGGTGGAATGCATTCTACGAGAGACTGAAAAAGGAATATAACAATTATAATATTATTGAACTTTTGCCAGTTGAAAATGTTTCACAAATAGGTTTCAAAGCGCCTTCTTTTTACAGCAAGGACATTCGACAAATAGCATCCTTTGTTGCCAATACGGATATCTTTATAGGAGCAGATAGTGGTATGATGCATTTAGCTAGTGCATCAAAAACACCAACTCTTGGCTTATTTTCGGTCACTGTTATGGACAAATATGAGCCTTATGGTAATCATAGTGTAGCCGTCGACACAAATAAAACGAGTACGGACGATATGATTAAAGCAATCGATGACATTCTTTCAAAAAACTAATTTTATTGAGGTTTATAATCCAAAGCTATGTCTTCAACTTAGGTAATTGAAAACTGATAATCTGAATTAATAAAATTTTATTCCAGATGAAAACGGTAGTAATAAACAATTCAACATTAAAATTCCTAAGCGATATTAGCGAAAACAATAACAGGGATTGGTTTCAAACGAACAAGCATTTTTATCTTGAAGCACAAGAAAACATGTATTCCTTTATTGACAATCTTATCCTAGAGCTCAATAAACATGACCAACTCGAAATTAGATCCGCAAAAAAAACCTTCACCGAATTTATAGCGACATTAGGTTCAGCAAAGACAAGCTGCCGTATCGAGCAAAATTTGATTTGGGTTTAAAAAGATTTGGGAAACAAAGAAGAGGTGGGTATTACATAAATATTAAACCTGGAAATAGCTATTTGGCCTGTGGTTTTTTTGCCCCTAATTCCGCAGATTTAAAAAGAATTCGTTTTGATATTTCAGAGAATTATACGCAATGGTTCCCGTTACTGGAATCAGAAGCAATCCAATTCAATTTTGGTAATCTAAAAGGCAATACTGTTTTGACTGCTCCGCGAGGATTCCAAAAAGACCATGTGGCTATTGAATTAATTCGTCACAAACAATTTTATTTTAGACATGATTTTACTGACCAAGAAGTGCTCTCGGCGCATTTTTTGACGAAAGTAAATTCAATCTACCAGTCAGTCAGACCATTTTTTGATTATATGAGTGATGTATTGACTACGGATTCTAACGGCGAAGCAATTTAAGATCATACAAAAAAAGGACTTGAAATTTTCAAGTCCTTTTTGTTATTTAGTCTGCCGCGACCTTATAAGTAGGGTCTTCAATTATATTTATGTCAATTACATCATCAGCATCGTGAAGCAGTCTTCGACAATCAGAACTTAAATGACGCAAATGAATTTTTTTACCCTCCTTAGCATAACGTTCTGTAAGTTTATTAACAGCATCGATGGCGCTCATATCAGCAATTTTGCTCTCTCTGAAATCTATAACCACTTCATCCGGATCATTTAGTACATCAAATTTTTCTGCAAACGCAGTTGTAGATGCAAAAAACAATGGTCCATATATTTCATAATGTTTTACACCATCAGCATCAACATATTTTTTAGCACGAATACGTTTGGCGCTTTCCCAAGCAAAAACCAAAGCAGAAATAATAACACCTATCAAAACAGCCAAAGCTAAGTTGTGTAATAAAATAGTAATCACTGCCACCAGCATTCCAACGAATATATCTTGTTTTGGCATTTTATTAATAATCCTAAAGCTTATCCATTCAAAAGTACCAATAGCAACCATTACCATAACTCCAACAAGAGCAGCGATTGGTAATTGTTCTATTATAGGCGCGCCAAATAAAATAATCACCAGAATAGTAAGCGCTGCAACAATACCGGACAAACGCGCTCGAGAACCTGCAGAAAGGTTTACCAATGTTTGCGCTATCATGGGACAGCCACCCATTCCGAAGAAAAACCCATTTAGTACATTAGCTCCTCCCTGAGCAATACATTCCCTGTTTCCTCTTCCTTTAGTACCGGTCATTTCATCAACCAGGTTTAACGTCAATAACCCTTCTGTTAATCCAACAGAAGCCATAATTAAAGCATAAGGGAAAATCAATTTAAAAGTTTCAAAAGTCAACGCAATATCGGGAATATGAAATGGTGGAAAACCGCCACTTATGGAAGCGATATCAGCCACCGTTTTAGTTTGGATACCCAAACCTAAAACCAATCCAAAGATTACAAAAATCGCCACTAATGAAGCTGGTACTGCCTTAGTTATTTTTGGAAAAAATAACACAATTGCAATTGTTAAAAGTACTAAGCCTAACATTATAAATAATGGGTTTCCGGATAACCAGACGCTCTCGCCATTAACCATTGTTTTAAACTGTTCGAGCTGCGACATAAAAATAATTATGGCCAATCCGTTCACAAAACCAAACATTACAGGCTGCGGAACCAAACGGATAAACTTGCCCAGCTTGAATAAACCAACGAGGATTTGTAATACTCCAGCTAAAGCGACAGCTGCGAAAACATACTCTAGTCCGCTTGACTGCATTAATGCAATTAAGACGATTACTGTTGCACCTGCACCTCCAGATACCATTCCTGGTCTACCTCCAAATATCGCAGTAACCAGACCCATAATAAATGCAGCATATAGTCCAACTAAAGGCGGGAAACCAGCCAATATAGCAAAGGAAAGTGACTCAGGAATCATGGTCATTGCAACCGTTAAACCAGCCAAAATTTCAGTCCTGTAATTCACTTTTTGCGTGAAATCAAATAAATTTAAATACTGTTTCATTCTTTTTTATAAAAATTTCTAAAATATATGCTTTCGGAAATATGAATAATTCCGAAGCTGATTATAACCCAATAAAAAATTGGAGGTGTTCTAGTTAATAAGAACATTAAAAAGGTACAACGACTTGAAGAATTTGTATGAATTTTCCAAATTACAAGAAATGCAAATATAAATCTTTTTAACCGATGTCCAATAGAAATATGAAAATGCTGAAGGAAGAAGACAAAATCTTAATTGGAAATTTTCTATTTTTAGGAATAGAATCTATAAAGAACCACTTTATAGCTGACTACGACTCTAAGCTAATTACTTTTATATACTATCAAAAAAATATTGCTTTGTAAACATGGCACATTTAAGCGTAGTTTTATACCATCATTAAAAGTCATCTTAGGCTACCAGTTAATTCTTAAGTAATAAATAGTTTAGCGACAAAATCGTCCCTAAGCTTACAAAAGTATTCAACAACATTTACCCGAAATAAAAAGTGGGTTTTAGATGTTGTTTTTTGAAAATGCTCTTTTAACATTCATTTCATCAAACTCATCATCTTCTACCAATTAAATATTTACTAATTTATTGGTCATAACTTTAATTTTTATGTACTTACTTTTGTAAGCCAATTATACTTAAAAAGGATCCTGTTATTACTGAACCTCTCCTTCATTACTATCTCTTTTTGGCAGCGTAAAAATAAAATTTGTTCCTTTGTTTTCTTCTGATTCGATTTTGATACTTCCCCCTTTTTCTTCTACTATCTTTTGCACGATTGATAGCCCAATCCCAGTGCTTTCATTCTTATCCCTTGCGTCAATAGTTTGAAAAACTTGAAAAACTTTTTTATGATATCGTTCCGCGATTCCAGGTCCGTTATCTTTTACGGAGAATTGATGAAAACCTGGAATAGACTCATAATGACACTCTATTTTTCCTATGGGCTTATCGTTATACTTAACTGCGTTGCTAATTAAGTTACTGAAAATTTGATACAATAGAATTTTAGCAACTATAATCTGAGGGATGTCGTCCTCTATAGCTATTTGAAAATCTTTTTTTGGAACTAATGTTTCGGCTATCTGACCTAACATTTCTTTAACATCGACTAATTCTCTTTTAATTTCCGTTCTTCCAATGCGAGAATAATCTAAAACTCCGTTGATTAGATTTTCCATCCTTTGGACACGGCCTCTCAAAAGACTAAAATTATCACTTACAATTTTAGGCATATTAGGCATATCCTCAACAATCCATTCTGATAGACTATATATTGCTCTTAAAGGTGCTTTAAGATCATGTGAAACTATATAAGCAAACTGATCCAGTTCTTTATTGTTTTTTTCTAAATCAATTAAAGCATAGTTTAAATTCTCTTGCGCTAATTTTTGTTCTGAAATATCAGCACTGATAGCTATATATTGGTAAATTTTACCTTTATCATCCAAAAAAGGGACTATGGTGGTTTTTTCCCAATAAAAAGAACCATCTTTTGCTTTGTTTTTTATCTCCCCTTTCCAAATACCTCCATTTACAATTGTATTCAATATCTCCTCAACGAATTCTAATGGAAGATGATTTGATATAATTTGCTGATTTACGCCTAACAGTTCCTCTTTATCATATTTAGAAATCGTACAAAAGTTATCATTAACATAGCTGAAAATTCCATCTATATCTGTTACTGACACAATGGAAGATTCATCCAAAGCAGCTCTAATATCATTTACTTCTTTCGACTTTTCTGATATTACTTGATCTGCGAGGATTTTTTCAGTAATACATTGCACAGAACCTTGAATACCTACAATATCTCCATTTTTATTTTTATAAGCTTGTCCCTTTTCTGATATATACTTTATTCTATTATCAGGAAATAAAAGTCTGTAGGTTGTATTATAATCTTCCTCACTTTTTACGATCAATGCATCTAGTTCATCTAGTTTTGCAAGGTCTTCATAATGTATTCTATTGCGATAGGCATTATACAATTTATCTGCGGGCACTCCCTCTAATTCAAAAATACGACATTGTCCTTTAGACAACATAAGATCCTTTGTAACTGCATTAAATTTCCAACTTCCTGTTTGAGCTATGTTTTCAGCATCGTCTAATAATTGATTACTTGCTAGAATTTTCTTATCCGCTAGAATTTTTTCAGTAACATCCTGTGTGCTTCCATGCGCGCCAATCACTTCTCCTAATTCATTTTTTATAAACTGACCTAATAACATAATGTGTTTTACCCTATTTTTAGACAAATAAAGAGCGGACTGGAATTCAAAATTCTTCCCGGTGATAAGACTTTTTTCAATCGCTTTCTTCAAAAGAACTATGTCTTCTGCGCTAAGCATCGCTTTATAAGCTTTAAATAATTCTTTCTCAGATAACTCTTCAATTCCGGTGATTTTATAATTCCCTTTTGACCAAGTTAAACCCATTGTAGTTGCATCAAATTTCCAACTTCCTGTTTTAGCTATGCTTTCGGAGTCATCTAATAATTTGTTGCTTTTTATTAAATTTAATTCCGCTTTTTTTTGTTTTGTTACATCTTTACCAATTCCTAAATACCCCGTTATATCTCCATCAATATTCTTTACGGCAGTAAGAGACAATAACATGGTAAACGAACTTCCGTCTTTTCTATTATAAGTCCATTCCCTTGAAGAGGACCGACCTGACTCACACGATTTAATAACGAAATCAATAAATGTAGGCTCCACTTCTTCACCCAGTTCAATGCTCAGTACTGTAGTATACTTTATCACTTCATATTTAACATGTAGGCTTTCACATGTTGTTTTTCCAACAACATCTTCTGCTTTATAACCCAGTAACTTCTCAGCACCTTTATTAAAATGGGTAATTACTCCATCTATACCGGCTGCTATTATTGAAAATTCAGCAGCGTTTAATATAGCTGCTAAGTCAGCTGAAGTATTAAAGAGCTCCTCTTGTTGTCGTTTTTCCTCAGTCATGTCCCTCGCGATACAATATAGCTTACCTGTTAAGGGATCGGGAGAGCTATTCCAACTTAATATAACATACTTTCCGTTTTTACATCGATACCTATTTTCGAAGCTTATTGTTTTTGCTCCTGCAGCAAGCTTTTCAACTTCTTTATTTGTTTTATCTAAGTCATCCGGATGAACAAAATTAGTAAAAGCTGTGCCTTCCAATTCTTCTTTTAAATATCCTAATACAGCAGTGAAAGCAGGATTTACTTTATAAAACATTCCGTTCACACTAGCAATACAAACTAAATCTTTTGATAATTCTATAAAATTTGTAATTTCTTTTTCAGCATTAAGCAACTGATCATTTTTCTTTCTTAGATCAAGTAATACCGAAACTTGAATGGCTAATAATTTTAAGCTTTTTATTTGATCTTCAGAAAGCTTTTTACGTTCTGTACCGATAACGCAAAGAGAGCCTAAATTAAATCCATTAGAGTCCTTTAAAGGCGCTCCTGCATAAAAACGAATGTTCGGATTGCCGGTCACTAAAGGATTATTTGCAAACAACTCGTTTTCTAGTGCATTAGTAACTTCATATACATCATCTCCCATTATTGTATAATGGCAAAAAGAAAAATCTCTTGAAGTTTGATCAATCCCAAGACCAACTGATGATTTAAACCACTGTCTATCATGATCCACTAAACTTATCAAAGAGATGGGCGTTCCACAAATCAAAGCCGCCATCTCAGTGATAGCATCATATTCCTTTTCTGGCAAAGTATCCATAATTGAATAACTTTCAAGTGCTTTAAGACGATCTAATTCATTAGGAATAATAGGAGTTTCTTTCATGTAAAACAATGTTTTTTTTTCCGTATTTTAAAACGGGATAAGTTGCTGATTAACAGCAATAATCTTAAGACTACAGACAAAAATAGAATTAATTTTGCATTATAAAGATCTTTTTTTTTCTTCATATTTTGGACTAATCAGGTTTAGCACTAAATATAACAAAAAATAAGAAGCCTTTTTATTGTAAATAACAGCCAAAGATATCTTAATTAAAAAAGGGCTTAAATCGATTTTTGTTAAGCTCCATATTGTTAAACTGTTAAAACAAATCTATAATTCCTATCTGCATTTAGAAGGATAACATGATTTGATTTTACATAGAAACTGGTTCAAAAAAATGAAAGGACCTTCTATGGAGAACAGCCCATTGAAGTGGCTACCACAATTATCACTTTAGATTTATTTAACGAAGTTACAAGAAATAGAAAATACAAGGCGCAGCTAAAACTAGCTTTTATGTGGTATTTAAGTAATAACCACCTTCAGCAAATTATGTATCACCCTGAAAATAGTACCGCTTATGATGGACTAGAGGATAAGTGCAATAATATAAATCAGGGTGCTGAATCTGCATTATGTTTTTTTTTAAGGCCCGATTGATAATGGAAAAGTATTTAAATTAGCTTACAAAACTGAGGTGCCATAAAGGGATATAACGAAATAGCATTGAGGTACAGATAAGTGCAGGAATTGGAATTAACAAACGGCAAATATTTTCCTATATTTACATTGATTTTTATGTTTTAACAATCAAATGTACTATATTTCCGAACGGCTATAAATATTACTGGACACCCAATAAAGTTTTAAAATAATAATTTTCTATGACAATAATAATTTCACTTTGTCTACTATTGTTAGTTGCCTATGTATTTGACCTTACTGCGGCAATGACTAAAATACCTTCCGTAATATTATTACTGCTTTTGGGCTTTATAGTTAGAGAAGCTACGTTCTTCTTTGGCATCAACGTTCCCGACCTTTCCTCTACATTGCCTGTGCTGGGAACCATAGGTCTTATTCTTATCGTGCTCGAAGGTTCTTTGGAACTTGAACTTAATAGGACTAAAATTGGGCTCATAAAAACATCTTCCTTAGGAGCGTTTCTTCCCTTGATTATTTTAGCCTTTTCTCTAGCTTATCTATTGCATTATTTTGGAGGCTATTCATTTAAAGATAGCCTTACAAATGCCATCCCTTTCTGCGTCATAAGCAGCGCAATAGCTATTCCAAGTGTAAGAAATCTATCCTCAAGTCAAAAAGAATTTATTACATATGAGAGTAGTTTATCTGATATTTTTGGGGTAATATTTTTCAACTTTATCATATACAACAGCAGTTTTGGTCTTGAAACTTTCGGGTATTTCTGTCTAGAGATTTTATTTATTATCGTAATTTCATTTGTCGCTACCATTTTGCTTTCTTTTCTTCTAAAGAAAATTGACCATCATATCAAATTTGTACCAATTATCTTGCTTATTATTCTAATTTATGAGGTTTCAAAAATATTACATCTGCCAGCACTTATATTTATCTTAGTGTTTGGATTATCAATTGGTAATTTGGATGAGCTTAAGCATTTCAAATGGATACAAAACTTCAGACTTGACTTATTATTATTAAATAAAGAAGTTGCAAAGTTTAAAGAACTTACAATTGAAGCCACTTTTCTTGTTAGAGCCTTATTCTTTCTTTTATTTGGATATTTGATACAGACCTCTGAAATACTGAACTTAGACACCCTAGTATGGTCTGTCGGGATTGTATTAGGTATTTTTATTTTAAGAACGATTCAACTAAAGATTTCGAAAATACCTCTTTTCCCACTGCTATTCGTGGCACCAAGAGGACTTATAACCATCTTGTTATTCCTTTCGATTGCACCAGAGCACAAGATATTATTGATTGATAAATCCGTGATTATTCAGGTTATCTTATTAACTGCTGTGGTCATGATGCTAGGCTTGATGACGACCGCCAAAAAAAGGGAGTCAATTATACTACAACGACGAAAGGCCAAAGAGGAAAGTATTCAAGAATAAAACCTTCTCTCTATTATCTAAAAAACAGAAAAACCGCCTTGAAGCGGTTTTTCTGTTTTTTAGATAGTTTTTAAAGCTTCAATAAGCAAATCTACATCTTCCTTGCTGTTGTAATGGCTAAACGAAATTCGCAGACTTGGCTTTTTTAAATCGGCATAGGAAAGCATTTCTGCTAAAACATGTGACGCTTTAATACTGCCGCTCTGGCAGGCACTTCCTCTGGAAACAGCAATCCCTTTCATATCCAGATGAAATAAAATCATTGCTGTTTTATCTTCTGAGAATGGAAACAAAACATTCAGCATATTGTAAAACCCGTTTTGGCTTCCGTTTATTGAAAAGCCCGGAAATTCGATTTCAAGTTGCTCAATCAAATAGCTTTTCAATTCGGATATATGAGTTCTCACTATCTCTAAATTGGCATATGAAAGCTCCAGAGCTTTTGCCATCCCTGCAACTTGATGTACCGCTTCAGTTCCTGCTCTTAATCCCTTTTCCTGTTCGCCACCGTAAAAAAGAGGCTGCAAACCTGAGTTTTTTCTTATATATGCAAACCCTACTCCCTTAGGACCGTGAAATTTGTGGGCGCTGGCAACCAGAAAATCAATGGGGAACGCTTGCACATCCAATTCCATCTTTCCAATGGATTGCACCGTATCAGAATGAAACAAGACACTATGTTCTGCGCAAATAATTCCTATCCTCTTTATGTCTAAAACAGCTCCTGTTTCATTATTCACATGCATCAAACTAACCAAAGTTTTGTCCTCTTGTGAAAGCAACTGCACCAAGTCAGTGATATCTACGTCCCCATTTGGCTTGATTGCGACATAATCTACCTGAATACCAAATTCTTTTTGCAGTGCCTGAACAGTATATAAAACGGCATGATGCTCAGTTTTACTAGTTATAATGCGTTTTACTTTTAAATCCACAACGGCCGAACGAAGAATCCAATTGTTGGCTTCTGTTCCGCAAGAGGTGAAAATTATTTCTTGCGCAGGCGCATTCAATTGCTTAGCGATGGATTTGCGGGAAAGTTCCAAAATGTTTTTAGCATTACGCCCAAAACTGTGCGTTGAGGAAGGGTTGCCGAAATCTTCTGCCATTACTTTTGTCATTTCTTGAATGACTTCGGCACGAATGGCTGTCGTTGATGCGTTATCGAGGTATACTTTTTTCATTACTGCAAAGTTATGAAATATCAATTGTCTATTCTCCAATATAAATCATCAATTTTTTCGCTATTTTTGTAAAAATATATTTTATGATGAAAAGAGTTATAAGCCTAATGGTTTTTGTATTGATATTTAACGCTTGTGATGACGGAAATTTAACTCAAGAAGATATCAATTTTGAAGATATCAATACTCAAAATTGCGGCACCAATGACGTTATATACAAATTAAAAGAAAAGGAAGCCTTACTAGTTGAAATTCCTCAAAGTTCTTTTACTAATGAGCCCTCTTCGACGGGAACACCAACGATAATAGACATCAATTCCAGCAACCGTGTAGTTTACCGTTTTTATAACGGTAACGTATCAGCAGATAATATCTGCGAAACCATACCTCCTGCAACGCCCAGCGTAACCGAGCAGTGGAATGCCACGGCCGGAAAAATACAAATATTTACAACTGCGGTTAAAACAGTAAATGCCACAGATAACAGTACCCGGATTTCAGGATACAATCATAATATCACTTTCAAAAACATCACTTTCGCAAAAAGTAGCGGAACACAGATATATGAAACTTTTCCTTTTGGCAATTATGTAATATCGGCCACTGCTCTACCCTTCCTTTTTGACAAAACGGTAGAAAAATGCAGTAGCTCTAATTTAATTTATAACTATACAAGCAGTGAATCATTGACATTGGTGATAGATCCTAACTTGATTGCAAATGAGGTAACCCCGCTAAACAGTCCAAGAACAGGAATTGTAGGTACAAGCACAAACATTCTTAAGTACCGCTTGTTTGCAGGTCTGCTAACGTCCGATTATTTTTGTAACACAACAACGCCTTCCACTCCGACGATAAGTCAAGAATGGAATGCTGTATCAGGCGTAATGGGAGTGAGTGGGACCGTTGAGGTAACCACTACAACTAATGGACCCGGAAGTTTCAAACACACTATCGTACTTAAAAAAGTAACTTTAAAGAAAGGGAATAGCGACTTCCTACTAGGAGATAATTATGCTTACGGCGACTTATTGACAACCAATTAAGCTAAATTTTTTACCAAAAAACAACACAAAAAAAGCTCCCATTTGTCATGACAAATGGGAGCTTTTACATTTAAAATCAAACGCTGTTATTTGCTGTTTTGTTTAATAAAAACCTCCGTCGCGCCTTGTCCGTATTTTTGATAATTTCCTTCTTGGAAAGCGACATTATCATATCGTCCCAATAAGAAATCCAGCTCCGACTTTAACACTCCTTCGCCAACACCGTGAATGAAAACAATTTTCGGGATTCGGTTTAGAATGGCAAATTCGATGTGTCGCTTGGCAGTTTCCGATTGCAAAGTAAGGATATCATAATTGGACATACCATGTTTATTTTTAACCAGTTTTTCAATGTGTAAATCAAATTCAGGAGCGGCTCTTTCATTCTTGTCTTTGCGTTCTTTTACAAAACTTCTTGGTTTTGGAATCTCTTTTTCCTTTGAAATTTTATCTACATCAATTCTTCTAATAGAATCCATTAAGTTATTGGATTTGTTTACTTTAAGTAACTCCTTGACAAGAAATGTCATCACGAATCCGTCTTCTGTTTCTACCGTCACCTCTTTATCTTTGGTTGACAACACCACTCCGTTTATAGCTTCGTCAAGCACGGTAACCTTATCTCCTTTATTAAACATCC
>JBLIKQ010000009.1:0-54414 GCA_047635475.1 Porticoccaceae bacterium | reverse complement strand
TTGACGATAGATAATGGTATTAATACCCTCCATCCCAAATGCATCAGTTGATCGTATCTAAATCTTGGGATAGTCCATCTCACCCACATATAAAGGAAAATGAAGCCGCATATTTTTATAAATAAAGCTACGATACCTAATACATTGGCCAAGTTTACACCCCAGTTTTCTACTGCCCAACTCATTCCAGGGTAGTTATAGCCACCGAAGAATAAAACAGCAAGAATGGTAGAAGAGATAAACATGTTTGCGTATTCAGCAAATAAATAGAAACCCATTTTCATAGAAGAGTATTCCGTATGGTATCCACCAATTAATTCTGTTTCGCATTCTGCTAAATCAAAAGGAGTTCGATTAGTTTCTGCAAACGCACAGATTAAAAATATAAGGAACGATAATGGCTGGTAAAAAACATTCCAGTTCATTCCAGACTGTTGCGCTGAGATTTCGCGTAAACTTAAGGTTCCGGTCATCATTAATAAGGCTATTAATGAAAGACCCATAGCTACTTCGTACGAGATCATTTGAGATGCTGCACGTACGGCACCAATTAGTGAGAATTTATTATTAGATGCCCATCCACCTATCATAATTCCGTACACACCTATTGACATTACACCAATAAGGTAAAGTAAAGCAACATCGATGTCAGTTGCCTGCAATATGATATCCTTACCGAAAAGATGAAATCGGTCACCCCAAGGGATAACAGCACTTGTCATTAAAGCGGTAGTCATCGCAATTGCGGGACCGGTAAAAAATAAAAAGCGATTTGGGGTATCAGGTTCAAATTCTTCTTTAGCAAACAATTTTAATCCATCTGCAAGAGGCTGTAATAAACCACCTTTACCTGCTCGATTTGGACCTATACGATCTTGAAGCCAAGCTGCTACTTTTCTTTCAGCTAAAGTGGAATACATTGCCATTAACATGGTAACTCCAAAAACCACTAAGATAATAACACTTTTCTCTATAATTATACTACTATCCATATTCTAAATGTTACCAAGTTTAAAATCTTCTGTTTCTTCCTTAGTTAATGGGATAGCGGGCATACTTATTTTTAAACGGTCTTGTTCTCGACCTTTTAATATAAAATCTTCGGTATCTATTACAACTGTCTCTAACTTTTGAGTGTAATTATTTTGATTTATAACAGAGTCTTTATCAAATCTTCTTGGACCTTCTATGACCCAGTCAACTGTAGCTTTATGATCAAAACGGCATCCGTTGCAAATAAACTCTTCTACTTCATGATATACATCCTTACGACCGGTAACCCTCTGTATTTCATCACCAAACATCCAAACAGTAGTTTTACCCGAACATTTATCACAATCCCTGTGTGCATTGTATGGTTTGTTGAACCACACTCTTGATTTGAAGCGGAAAGTTTTATCAGTCAATGCTCCTACTGGGCAAACATCTATCATGTTTCCAGAAAATTCATTGTCAACTGCTTTTGAAATACAAGTAGATATGTTAGAGTGATCTCCTCTGTCCATAACTCCGTGTACACGATTGTCTGTTAATTGATCAGCGACCATTACACAGCGATAACAAAGAATACAGCGATTCATGTGTAACTGAATATTTGGGCCTATGTTTTCCGGTTCAAATGTTCTTTTCTCTTCGACAAAACGAGTTTTACCTTTTCCGTGTTCAAAACTTAAATCCTGTAAATCACATTCACCAGCTTGGTCACAAACAGGACAATCTAGTGGGTGATTGATTAACAAAAATTCTGTTACTGATTCACGGGCTTCCTTAACCCTGTCAGATGATTTACTGTTTATTTCCATCCCATCCATGCATCCTGTTACACAAGAAGCCATCAGTTTTGGCATTGGTCTTGGATCAGCTTCACTACCCTTAGCTACTTCTACTAGGCAACAACGACATTTGCCACCGCTTCCTTCTAGTTTAGAATAATAGCACATGGCTGGAGGTACTGATTCACCACCAATCTTCCGTGCCGCTTGCAAGATAGTTGTCCCTGCTTCAACTTCAATTTCTTGACCGTCTATTGTTACTTTCATTTATCTTTTTGTTTAAAGTTTCAGGTTTAAATCTTCAAGTTGTTGGACTTAGAATTTTTAATCTGAAAATTTAGATAATACTTTTATTATTCTTTTGACTTCATTTCCTCTGTAGAAGGAGTAGAATATAATTTTGTTTTTTTTAGTTTAATGTTTAAAAATTTCGGCTTGTTAAACTTGAAACTAAAAAAACTTGAAACTATTCTAAACTGTTTGTTTAGCTACCAAGTGTTTTACCTTTTCAAAAGGTTCAGCTACAAAGTGGTTTCTGTTTTTTATTTTTTCTGGAAAACGAACATGGTATTCAAATTCATCTCTGAAATGACGAATAGCTGCCGCCACTGGCCACGAAGCTGCGTCACCTAAAGGACAAATCGTGTTTCCTTCAATTTTACTTTGAATACTCCATAGCAAATCAATATCTTCTTCTCGTCCTTGACCGTTTTCAATGCGCCACAATACTTTTTCTAACCAGCCTGTTCCTTCACGACATGGAGAACATTGTCCACAACTTTCATGGTGATAGAAACGAGCAAAATTCCAAGTATTGCGCACGATACAAGAAGTGTCATTGTATACAATGAATCCACCAGAACCTAACATCGATCCTGTTGCAAATCCACCATCGCTTAGCGATTCGTAGCTCATTAATCGGTCATCTCCGTTAGCTGTTTTGTATATTAAGTTAGCTGGTAAAATCGGTACTGAAGAACCTCCAGGCACTAACGCCTTTAAAGGTCTGTCAGAGCTCATTCCCCCCAGATATTCATCAGAATTCATGAATTCGTAAACGCTTAATCCTAATTCAATTTCGTAAACACCGGGATTTTTGATATGTCCAGAGGCCGAAATTAATTTGGTTCCAGTTGATCTTCCAATTCCTATTTGAGCGTAATCGTCACCTGAATTGTTTACAATCCATGGCACAGATGCTATAGTTTCCACGTTATTAACCACGGTAGGATTTGCCCACAATCCAGAAACTGCTGGAAATGGAGGCTTGATACGAGGGTTCCCTCTTTTTCCTTCCAATGATTCAATTAAAGCGGTTTCTTCACCACAAATGTAAGCACCAGCACCAATGTGAACGTATAGTTCCAAGTCGTATCCGGTTCCTAAAATATTTTTCCCTAACCA
Organism: Porticoccaceae bacterium; assembly: GCA_047635475.1. Taxonomy (GTDB): domain Bacteria; phylum Bacteroidota; class Bacteroidia; order Flavobacteriales; family Flavobacteriaceae; genus Flavobacterium. The sequence goes on along the minus strand of JBLIKQ010000009.1, from coordinate 51,238 downwards.
GCCAGCTGCCTTTGCTTCGGCGATGGCTTTTTCTAAAATTTTATAAACCCACATATACTCTCCACGGATGTAGATATAGGATAGGTTTGCTCCCAATGCAAAACTGGCAGTGATCATTCCTTCAATCAATAAGTGAGGAATAAATTCCATCAAATAACGGTCTTTGAATGTTCCTGGCTCAGATTCATCTGCGTTGCAAACCAAATGTCTCGGTTTTCCGGATTTTTTGTCAATAAAACTCCATTTTAATCCAGCAGGGAAACCGGCTCCACCACGACCACGAAGTCCTGATTTTTTCACCTCTTCAACTACTGCATCAGCAGTCATTTCCTTCATTGCCTTTTCTACTGATGCATAACCGCCGTTTTGACGATATACTTCGTAGGTTTTGATTCCTGGAACATTTATTTTATCTAATAATATCTTTTTTGACATATTATGTATCTTGTAGTATTACTTTTCCCTCTTTGCAATCAGCAATTAACTGATCAATTTTTTCTTCAGTAAGGTTTTCTTTGTAAAAATCACCTAATTGCATCATCGGAGCATAGCCGCATGCTCCTAAACATTCTACTCCTTTTACTTCAAAAAGTCCGTCTGAAGTTATTTCGTCCATTTTAACCCCCAGTTTTTCACAAGTGTAATCCATCAGGTCTTCAGATCCATTTAAACAACAAGGAGAAGTTTGGCAGAATTCGAACATGTATTTTCCGATAGGTTTTTGGTTATACATAGTATAAAACGAAGCCACTTCGTAAACTTCGATTGGTAGGATGTGGAGTATTTCAGCCACTTTGTCCATTAATTCCACACTTAGCCAGTTGTCGTGGACATCTTGTACTTCATGTAAAATGGGTAGCAAAGCTGATTTTTTCTTATCTTCAGGGTAATGACTGATTAGTTCATTGATGCGATTCATCAATGCTTCAGTGATATTTATTTCTTGTTTGTAATGTGTATGTTCCATAATTTATGCGTCTAATTCTCCTGCTATTACGTTTAAACTCGATAAGATTACAATCGCATCGGATAGCAATGCTCCTTTTATCATATCTGGGTAGGCTTGATAGTAAATAAAGCAAGGTCTTCTAAAATGTAGCCTATACGGAGTACGACTCCCATCAGTTACTAAATAAAAACCTAATTCTCCATTTCCTCCCTCGACAGGATGGTAAATTTCCGCAACTGGAATAGGGATTTCACCCATTACAATCTTAAAGTGGTATATTAAAGACTCCATACTGGTGTACACATCTTCTTTCGGAGGTAGGTAATAGTCAGGAACGTCCGCATGAAATTCATTTCCCTCAGGCATTTTGTCCAAAGCTTGGCGAATTATACTTAGGCTTTGCCAAACTTCAGCGTTACGAACGCAAAAACGATCATAGGTATCTCCAGATGTGCCAACAGGGATTATAAAATCGAAATCGTCATAAGAGCTGTAGGGCTGAGCGATACGTACATCGTAATCAACTCCTGCTGCACGTAAGTTAGGTCCTGTAAAACCATAAGAAATTGCTTGTTCAGCAGATATTGAACCTACATTTATAGTTCGGTCCATGAAGATTCTGTTTCTTTCAAATAAATTTTCGAACTCTTTCCAAGCAACTGGAAATTCTTCTAAAAACACATCTAACTTTCTGAAAGCCTCTGCTGACCAATCCCGTTCGAAACCACCAATTCTTCCCATATTAGTAGTCAGTCGAGCTCCACAAATTTCTTCATAAATCTCATATACTTTTTCCCTAAACTGAAAAACATAAAGAAATCCAGTGTAAGCACCTGTATCAACTCCTAAAATAGAATTGCAGATAAGATGATCCGTAATTCTTGCTAATTCCATTACAATAACTCGCAAATACTGAGCACGTTTTGGTACTTCAACATCGAGTAGTTTTTCTAATGTCATCCACCATCCCATATTATTGATAGGAGAGGAGCAATAGTTCATTCGGTCTGTAAGGGGGGTTATTTGGTAAAAAGGTCGATTTTCTGCAATTTTTTCAAAAGCGCGGTGTATGTAACCAATGGTTGGTTCGGCTTCTAAAATACGTTCCCCGTCCATCAATAAAACGTTTTGGAAAATCCCATGAGTAGCGGGGTGAGTAGGACCTAAATTCAATATGGAAAGTTCGCTCCCATCTTCATTTAGCTTCTCTTTCATGATTTTAGCATAGCGATGCTCTGGGGGTAATAATAGTTCTGACATTTATTGAATGTGAAAAATTATAAATTATATTATTAGCAATTGTCGATTGTTCTGCCGAAAAAACGATCATCTTTATCGGTTCGTCCGCCATCTTCCATAGGAAATTCTTTGCGCATAGGAAAAGAAACCATTTCATCCATATTCAATATACGCTTTAATTGTGGGTGTCCAATAAAATCTACACCATAAAAATCATAGGTTTCTCTTTCCATCCAGTTTGCACAGAGGAAAATATTAGAAATGGTTTTTATCTCAGGTTTTGCGCCACTAATATAGGTTTTGATTTTTATACGTTTGTTTTCATACCAGTTGTGCATATGATATACGATTGTAAATTGTCGGTCAACTTCATTATCAGGATAGTGTATTCCACACAAGTCAGTCAAAAAATTAAAACGCAATATTGGGTCATTTTTTAAAAAGAGAACAATCGCTGTGATTTTATCAGCAGGGATTTCAAACGAAAACACATCTTTTTCTTGCTTGAAATGAAGCACATTTTCGCCAAACGTAGCCGTTAATTTATCTTGAATAACTGTGTTTTCTAATGCCATGATATTATTTGATATTATAAGAAGCCAATAATTCTTGGTATTCAGGTGAACTTCGTCGTCTTACGTTTTCCGTTCTGACTAATTCTTGTAATTTCATTACGCCATCTACGATTTGCTCCGGTCTTGGAGGGCAGCCTGGCACGTAAACGTCAACCGGTATAACTTTGTCAATTCCTTGAAGAGTAGAGTAGGTGTCGAAAATACCTCCTGAGGAAGCACAAGCGCCAACTGCAATAACCCATCTTGGCTCTGACATTTGCTCGTATACCTGACGTAATATAGGTGCCATTTTTTTAGAAATAGTACCCATTACCATTAACATATCTGCTTGACGGGGAGAAAAACTAACACGTTCAGATCCAAAGCGAGCTAAATCATAATGGGAGGCCATGGTAGCCATGAACTCAATACCGCAACAAGAAGTTGCAAAGGGCAATGGCCAAAGTGAATTGGCGCGAGCCATACCTACAACATCATTTAGGGTTGTGGCGAAAAATCCTTCTCCAACAACACCTTCTGGCGGCTCAACTATTTTTATGTTTGAATTACTCATCGTTTTATATTTTGAATTAGAAAATTTGAATCATGAACCATGCAGGTTTATTTCGATTCAATGTTTATAATAATTTCTTATTCCCATTCTAGCGCTTTCTTTTTGATGATGTAGAAAAACCCCACCAATAGAAGAACCATAAATATGATCATTTTGACCATCCCTTCTATTCCTAATTCCTTAAAATTAATTGCCCAAGGATAGAGGAAGATAACCTCTATATCAAATAATACAAACAAAATAGCAACTAGAAAGTATTTTACAGAGAAGGGGATACGTGCGTTTCCTATCCCTTCAACCCCACATTCAAAGTTTTTATTTTTTATTTCTGATTTTCTTTTAGGTCCTAGTTTGCCGGAAACTATAATAGTTCCCACAACAAACCCAGCAGCTAACAAAAACTGTAATAAAATTGGAACGTAACTTAACTGATCAGATTGCATAATTAATAATGTTTACGGACTAAAATGAGCCACAAAGATAGGTTGCAAGGATTTAAAACACAAGTGTAATTCGAAATTTAGTTGGAGCGTAAAGAGAATTAACTTTTAATTTTGAATAATTATAGATAAGAGCTTTGAATCGAGTTTTTTCATAAGTAATTTCGGGTATATCCAAAAAAAAACGTTTCGAAATAAATCGAAACGTTTTAAACATTCGTAGGCAAAAAAATAAATTTTTGCTTAGATAACTGCTACTTTCGCAGCAACTTTCCCTTTTCTTCCTTCTTCTTCTTCATAGCTAACTCTGTCACCTTCGCGCAATTCTTCCGCGTTGATTCCTGATGCATGAACAAAAATGTCTTTTCCTGTTTCTTCGTCTGTAATGAATCCGTAACCTTTTGACTCATTGAAAAATTTAACTGTACCTGTACGCATTGTAATAGTAATAATAATTTATAATGGGCAAATATAATCTATAATACAATACGAATACTATCAATGTGAATTTTTTTATTAAAATAATTGATATTCAACGTTTTCCGGTAAATATATCCGATTAACTGCCTTAATTTAATCTTATGTGCAGCTCTTTTAATTGGGATTCGTCAATTACTGATGGCGCGTCTATCATTACATCCCTTCCAGAATTATTTTTAGGGAATGCGATGAAGTCACGGATGGTTTCTTGACCACCTAAAATAGCTACTAATCGATCTAGACCAAATGCTAAACCTCCATGTGGTGGTGCTCCAAATTCGAACGCATCCATTAAGAATCCAAATTGTGCTTTGGCTTCGGCTTCGGTAAAGCCTAAATATTTAAACATGAGCTGCTGTGTCGCTTTATCGTGAATTCGAATAGAGCCTCCTCCAATTTCATTTCCATTTAAAACCATATCATACGCATTAGCGCGAACTTTCCCCGGCTCAGTTGCCAGTAAATGCATGTCTTCTGGTTTAGGAGAAGTAAAAGGATGATGCATCGCGTGATAACGACCACTTTCTTCGTCAAATTCGAGTAATGGGAAGTCAACTACCCATAAAGGGGCAAATTCGGCTGGGTTTCGCAATCCTAGACGTGTTGCTAATTCCATTCTCAAAGCACTTAATTGTGATCTTGTTTTATCGGCAGGGCCAGATAATACTAAAATCATATCGCCAGCTGTTGCTCCGGTTATTTTAGCCCAACTTGATAAATCGTCTTGATCATAAAATTTATCTACAGATGATTTGAACGTTCCGTCGTCGTTACATTTTACGTATACCATTCCAGAAGCACCTACTTGAGGGCGTTTTACCCAGTCAATAAGAGCGTCAATTTCTTTTCTTGTGTAATTTCCTCCAGAGGGAACCGCGATGGCTACCACTAATTCAGCTGCATTGAAAACAGGAAAATCCTTGTTTTGAGCTACTTCATTCAATTCACCAAACTCCATTCCGAAACGAATGTCCGGTTTGTCGTTCCCGAAGGTTTTCATGGCATGCTCGTACGTCATGCGGGGAAATTCGTCTACTTCTATTCCTTTAATCTCTTTTAAAAGATGTCTAGTTAATCCTTCAAAGACATTCAAAATATCCTCTTGTTCCACAAACGCCATTTCGCAATCTATCTGTGTAAATTCCGGTTGTCTGTCTGCGCGTAAATCTTCGTCACGGAAACATTTCACGATTTGGAAGTACTTGTCCATTCCGCCTACCATCAACAATTGTTTGAAGGTTTGCGGTGATTGGGGTAGGGCATAAAATTGTCCGTGATTCATTCTGGAGGGTACAACAAAATCTCTAGCTCCTTCTGGAGTAGATTTTATTAGGTATGGAGTCTCCACCTCACAAAAATCAAGGTCAGAGAGGTATTTACGTACTTCCATAGCTACCTTGTGACGGAAAAGAAGACTGTTCTTTACTGGGTTCCTGCGGATGTCAAGGTAACGGTATTTCATTCTGATGTCTTCACCGCCATCCGTTTCGTCTTCAATAGTGAAAGGTGGAGTCAAAGCAGCGTTCAATACAGTTAGTTCAGTAACTAGAAGTTCAATTTCTCCAGTGGGGATGTTTTTGTTCTTTGCTTCACGTTCGATTACCTTGCCTTTAACCTGAATCACGAATTCACGACCTAAAGTCTTTGCTAGTTCAAATACTGTTTTTTCGGTACGACTTTCGTCAAAGATTAATTGTGTAATCCCGTAACGATCTCTTAAATCAATCCAATTCACAAAACCTTTATCGCGAGATTTCTGAACCCAACCAGCAAGAGTTACCTCAGAGTTTATATGCGAGGCGTTTAACTCGCCGCAATTATGACTTCTATACATTATCAAAAATTTAGGTTATTCTATGTTTTGGCCCTTTGGACTTGGCTGCAAATTTATAACTTATTATGAACAATGAATTGAGAAAACGGGTTTATCTGTTTGGTAAAATAATTATGTTTTAAGTCTTAAATGTTAAATTTAAGTCCAATGTTATTAAATTGTTACCAAATTGTTTTTTTAATGTAAAAACATTAATTATATTTGTTTATCAAACAATTAAAAAAACACAAAATGAAAAAATATATAGTTATCGGTACAATGTTAATCACAGGGATGATTTTCGCTCAAAATACTAATGTAACACCAAAATTAGAAGTAGTTGGAAACTTAGTTAAAGCTACCTTTCTTTATGATGACGGTCAAGTCAAACAAGAAGGTTTTTATGAAAATGGTTTACTACAAGGCAAATGGGTTTCTTTTGACGTAAAGGGCAATAAGACTGCTGTTGCAGAATATAACAAAGGACAAAAAGTAGGTAAGTGGTTTTTCTGGAATGATTCAATTCTAAGTGAAGTGGATTATTCAGATAACAAAGTTGCTTCAGTGAGAAACTGGAAACGTGATGCAATAGCGAATATTGACTAGTCAAATTTAATTTATTAAGAAAGGCTTCCGCAATTTACGAGAGTCTTTTTTTTGGTACTGATATCTTATCAAGTACGAGTTTAAAACACAAAATCTGTCTATCCAAACAAAGGATAGGCAGATTTTGTGTTTTGCATTTATTTATTAGGTTCAGGATTGAATCAATCTTCGCTAAGTGTTTTATGTTCGTAATCTGCTGTCATTAGAGCTTCATAATCCGTTTGTTTTCCTTTTGTAAGCTTGTAAATCAATTTCTCCATTATTTCATAAATAACAGGTACTATTATTAAAGTAAGGAAAAGAGAACTGATTAATCCACCAATGATTACCCAAGCCAAACCATTTTTCCACTCGGCTCCAGCACCTGTAGCTAATGCTATCGGGAACATACCAAACACCATAGCGATTGTTGTCATTAGAATGGGGCGAAGACGAGCGTGATTAGCTTGAATCAAAGCGGTTCTTATTGTTTCTCCTGCGGCTCGTCGCTGATTCGTATAATCGACTAGCATAATAGCATTTTTACAGACCAAACCAATCAGCATAATGATACCAAGGATGGTAAATATATTCAAAGTATTATTAGTTAAAGCTAAGGCTAGTAATGCACCAATAAACGAAAGCGGAATGGCGAACAATACCACAAATGGATGTACAAAACTGTCATACAATCCAACCATTATAAGGTAAACGAGTATTATAGCGGCCAATAAGGCTATACCTAATGTTCCAAAACCTTCACTTTGGTTCTCTTGATCTCCTCCCCAAATGTAATTTACATCAGCCGGTTTTTCGATTTTATCAATTTTTTCTTGCCATTGCCCTACAATAGTTCCTACGGGAACACCTACATTTTGACCTTTTACTGTAACCGAAGCCGTTTTGTCTCTACGTTCTAGTTGGCTGGGCCCAGAGCCTTCTTTTATACTTGCAAATTGCGATAGTTTTATTTGTTGTCCTCTTTCGTTCATGAAAATCAGATTACTCACATCATTAATGCTTTTTCTATCAAAAGCATTGTATTTAATGTTAATGTCATATTCGTATTCCCCAGCTCTAAATTTCCCGTCAGTATTTCCACTGTAAGCGGTTTGCATCGTCATACCCACTGTCTGCAGAGATAGTCCGAGTGAAGCCATTTTATCTCGATCTACTTGAACATTAATTTCAGGATTTCCGGCTTCAACAGAGAGTTTAATTTCTGTTGCACCAGGTATTTTGTATAACTCCGCTTGAGCTAGTTTTGCAAAAGCTATAGCACTTTCTAGTGACGAACCAGTTACGATTAGTCCCAGTGTAGCATCTTGAGCTGTTCCTAATATACCTACGGGAACAGTTTTTACTTTTGCCCCCACCAAAACATTTTCCAGTTTACGTTTTATTTTTGCTGCATATACTGAGGCACCATCGGTACGTTCTTTTTGGTCAACCATTTTCACGTCAATTTCAGCTTTGTAAGCAGTTGCCTGTGAAGACCCTAGTCCTTCACTAGTTTGACCTACAGTAGTAATTTGTGTTTGCACATACTCTTGGGTTTTTAAAAATGCTTCTGCTTTTTGTGTCATAAAGTTGGTCTGTTCTAAAGAAGCATCTTTTGGCATCTCTATTTGAACTAAAAACTCACCGCTATCTGAAGAGGCAAAAAACTCCCCACCGATAAAGCCTGCTGGAATAAGCGCTATTGAGCTAAAAAATAGTAACAGAACAATTGCTAATGTAGTTTTATAGTGATCCAATGACCAAGTCAATAGACCAGAAACCCAATTTATAAAACGTGTTAAGTAACTTTCGAATCCAAGAATAATTCTTCCAAAAAGGTTTTTACCTTCTATATGTTCCAATTTTCCGTAACGAGAAGACAACCATGGAATTATCGTAAAAGAGGCTAATAATGAAAATAAAGTCGAAATAATAACAGTAACGCAAAATTGTGTAATAATGTTTGAAACTAAACCAGAACTCAATGCAATTGGTAAAAACACCACCACAATAACTAAGGTGATAGAAGTTACCGTCCCACCAATTTCGGCAGTTCCATCGTAGGCTGCGCGCACTCGGTTCTTACCCATCTCCATATGCCTGTAAATATTTTCTAGAACAACAATCGCATCATCGACTAGAATACCTACAACCAGCGATAATCCTAATAAACTCATCAAGTTTAAAGTGTAGCCCAATATATATATTCCAATAAATGTTGAGATTAAAGATGCCGGTATAGAGACCATTACAATTAATGAGTTTCTAACACTATGCAAGAAAAACAACATCACAAATGCTACAAGTAACACAGCAATTAATAAATCATGAACTACAGAGTCTGCCGCCTCTAATGTGAAAACAGTGGTATCCTTTGCTACATTTAGCTGAAGTTGGCTACTTTTGTAGTCGCTTTCTAATTTAGTGACGGTTTTTAGCAATTTCTCACTTACAGCTACAGCATTGGCGTCAGATTGTTTTATAATTTGTAATATAATAGAACTTTTTTGATCGACACGAGCTATTTTTTCTGCATTTTTTTGACTGTCTTGAACATCAGCAATATCCTGTAATCTAACTTGAACGCCATTCTTTGAAGATACAATTAGCTTCCGTAGTTCGTCAACATTTTTATATTTACCAGCTAGTCGAATAAGGATTTTTTGATTTCTTGTTCTGATGTTACCTGTGGGGAAGTCTAAATTTGAGGATAGAATTACTTGCTGCAGCTGTGGAACTGAAAGTCCGTAAGCTTGCATTTTTAGGGCATCAAGATTAACTTGTATTTCACGTTCTTGGCCTCCTATAATATTTATTTGAGCAACACCGGCAATACGAGAAAGTACAGGGGCGATTTTCTTATCCATTAAATCATAAAATGCCACTTCATCCATTTCTCCATTGGCACCGATAGTCATAATTGGTAAATCACTTAACGAGAATTTACTCAATGATGGAGCTTTAGCGTCCTTTGGTAAGTCACTGATAATGGCATTTATTTTACGTTGTGCATCATTCAATGAAACGTCAACTTTAGCAGATGAGTTTAGTGTTATAGATACAGTTGATAAACTTTCATAAGATTTGGAGTCAATTTTTTTTATGTTTTCTAAAGAGGAAATAGCGTCCTCAATTTTTTTGGTTACCGTGTTTTCAACTTCAGATGGAGATGCTCCAGGATATATTGTGGCAACAGTAATAACGTTTTGTTCAAATTTAGGGATTAATTCATAGCCCAATTGACTATAGCTAAAGAGTCCTCCAAGAATCAGAATTGTAAATAATACAATTACTAAGGAGGGGCGTTTTATGGATATTTCTGCTAATTTCATATGTTTAATTGTAAGTCGTGAAATGAATTTAAAACTTTAAACTCATCTTTTAAAATTATTTTATTAGATCCACTTTATTACCGTCTTGCAAATTTATTTGTCCAGTTACAATAACGCTTTCTCCGTTTGAGAGTCCGTTTAGGATTTCTACTTTGTCGCCCAAAATTCTTCCAGCAGTCACAGTTTTTAATTTAGCTATTCCGTTTTCAGCCACGAAAATCTGATTGCTGCTTACGCTACCTACAAACGCATTTCTAGGTACAATCATCATAGATTGCTTTTGCTGTTTGGATGCGAATAGAGCCGTTCCGTACATTCCTGCCTTCAAATCATTTGATGATGTGTTAGCAATTTCTATTTCTACTGGGAAATTTAAACTTGAATCTGCTTTTGGCGCGATGAAAGTTATTTTTCCAGTGAACACTTTATCAGGATAAACACTAGCAGTTATATTTACGGGTGTTCCTAATTTTAAACTTGCAACTTGGCTTTCGTTTACTGTAACATTCAACTTTAATTTGGAGACATTTATAATTTCGAACATGGCGGTTGCAGGCGTACCTGCAAGCATGGAACCGGGTTCAATGAATCTTTTGTTGATAAAACCTTTGATGGGTGCTTTTACTCGAGTGTCACCCACGCTAATATTAGCTTGCTTTAAGTTAGACCCAGCATTAGTCAAAGCTAATTTCGCTTGGTCTAATTGTTGTTTGGTAACTCCTCCTGATTTAAATGCATTTTCATACCTGGAATAATCGGCTTGGGCGTTATCATAAATTGCTTTAGCCGTCTGAGCATTAACATTTACAACGTCACTTCTAACAATGACAACTGTTTGGCCTACGTTTACATAATCCCCTTCATTTACTAGGACACTAATCACTTTTCCAGATTTTTCTGCTGAAAAAGTTAATTCTTGGACTGGTTCAAAATTTCCGTTTACTGAAAAATCTAGTGAAATTTCTTCTGTTGTTACAGGATTTATTCGGACGCTTATACCTGCATTTTTTTCTGCAACTATAGCTGTTTTTGCTTCATTCTCTTTTTTGTTATTCATCAAGGTGAAAGCGATAAGCCCCAAAGAACTTATTATGACTGCTATTGTTATTATATTTCTTTTCATTTTGTTATTTATTTATGAGTGTCTTTAGTTGTCCTTTTGATTTAATTAATTGTATTTCTGCTAGCTTGTAGCATAATATGGCAGCGATGTAGTTATTTTGTGCTTCGGTATGTGCGTTTTCTGCATCCAATAAATCTGTCAGAGAAGCTAAGCCTTGTAAATAATTGTTTTTAGTGTTACTTAAAACATCTTTCGCTAATTTGGCATTGCCTTTTTGGTTTTGAATGATGATTATGCTGTTGTCAATTTGTGTTTTAGCATTAGCGTAAGCTAAATCAAGCGATAATTTTGTGTCTTTTAAATCTTCTTGTATAGATCGCAATGCGACATCCGCTTGCCTAACTTTTGAGCTAGTTTCAAATCCAGAGAAAATGGGTACTTTCAAATTCAGTCCTACTGAAGAGAAATCAGTCCAAAAAACTCCGTCAGCTGGTTTTGCTCCCCATGGAATTTGTGGTCCTTGACCTATATAGTTGTAGCCTGCAGAAAGGGATAGGCTCGGATAGTAGCCGGCTATCAGTGATTTCTTTTGGATTTCCAATAGTTGCTCTTGTTTTTCCATAAGTAAAAATTCTGTTCTGGTTGCGGTGTTGGGAACTTCTGAAAAAGCTTGTGGGCTAACCTCAAATGCCGCATATGGGATTTCAATTTTAGCTTCTATAGGCATTCCCATATAGAACTTTAATGTGTTTTCCTGAATTTGTACTGCATTCAAAAGCTGTTGGCGTTGGGTAGCAATATTTGAAAGTTTTACTAAAATCCTATCCAAATCAATCTTTTTGGCTAGTCCATTATCAAATAGACCTTTGATAATGTTTTTTACTTTATTAGTATTGATATAGGTGCTATCCAAAACGTTTAGGTTTTGACGTTGAACATAAACTTGGTAATAATTGTTTGCTACCCTTTCGATCACTTGTTCTTCAGTCAATTGCTGGTTAATTTGATAAAACTCTCTAGTTGACTTTGCCGCTTTCAAACCGGTGAATACGGATTGGTCAAAGAGGGTTTGTGTTATCAAAATTCCTGCAAGTGAGCTCCAAGTTTGACCAAAAGTAGCCTGTATGACGGTTCCTGGTTCTCCGCCAAATGAACCTGAATCAAGAAAAGTAGTCTGTAGAACAGGATTATACGTTAGACTGGCATTGGCAGAAATTTTAGGTAATGCTCTTGATCGTACTTCCTCAATTTGATACTTGCTGTTTTCTACTTTTAATTGTGCTTTTTTGGCATCTGCTTTGTTTTCTAAAGCGTAGCTAATCGCGTCTTTCAATGCTAGCGATTTAACTTCTTGAGTCTTTGCGGTTATTGCAAAAATCAAGAATGTTATTAAAATTAGTCTCTTCATTATTTATTAGGGTTTTGTAAGTGTTTTTCAAGTTCTATAATTCCTGTTTGAGTTGCCATAGCTCTGGTATGGTATTCTAATGCTTCAAGTTCAAGTTTTTGCGCTTCTTTCTCAGAGCTTGTGTTTTCATTGATATTAAATATTAAAATGTAGTAAAATTTCACATAGGTGTCTACATCTAAATTTGGCCTGTATAGCCCATTTTCTATTCCCTTTAATATGTTTTCTCTAAACCACATCGAACACTCGTTTATCTCCCGTAACATTACTTTTTCATAAATCTCGGGGTAATGTTTCTTTAATTGATAGATTGAGGAACTGTCTGCGGACGATTTAAACATCTCACTGAACATTTTTCTTATTTTGAAATTTTCTTCGATGGCGGTGTGATTCATTTTTAGAACATTAGCGATTGTTTCGTGCAGCTCTTTATGAATGTGTGTTGTACTTTCACGTATTAACAGTTCTTTGTTGGAGAAAAACTTGTAAATCGTTTTTTTTGAGATACACATTTCGCTTGCAATATCATCCATAGTGATACTCTTAAAACCTAGTTTTAAGAACATGTCGCTTGCTTTTTTTATTATTTTTTCTTTCATTGTTTTTCTTTTTCGTTTAGACTGAAAACTCCAAAGTGGCAATCAAGTTTATATCTCGACCTAAGGTCAAACCTCTTGTTTGATGTCTAGTATTTGAGGATAATCCAAAATCTTTTCGGTTTATTTTCCCGACTACCTCAAACACTGCTTTTTGAACTCCATCGGAGGTTCTTATTCCAATAAATTCAGCATCTAGCTCCACTACTTTTGTTATGTTATCAATCGTTAGCTCTCCTTTTAGAAAGTTAATATTGTTATTTATTTTTTGGAATGAAGTCGACTTAAAATTAATATAAGGAAATTTATATGGTCTTAGATGTGTGTTTGTTTTTTCAGGAGCGTAAGCTGTATTATGCACATCCAAGCAAAATTCTATTGAGGCATCTTCGATAGCATCTTCATGTATGTTTATATGTCCTTTAAATTTATTTATGGATCCTCCGATATAAGCTATTAAAGAATGCCTTGCTTTAATTAGGATGTCAGATTGACTAGAGTCAATCGTCCATTTTGTTGCGGATATTGGTACAGTATTATTCATTGTCTTAATTCCAGATTTTAATTTCGTTAGCAAAGGTAATACGGAAACTCTTAACACCAAAATAGTTTCCAATGTATTTTAAATTATTTTTGCTTTAATAGAATATTGAAATTTATACTGATATACTTGTCTCAACTATCACGATTCTAGAGACGTTTTTGACTATCATGCTTTCCTCGATAGAATGAACACAGCCTTTTTTTGTGGTAGTCAATCTTATTTAAAATAAATATGAGATAACCAGCTAGCTATAAGCATGTATTTATTTGCAACAGAGTTTCATTATTAGATTAATTTAGGGGGAGTCAAAGTGGGTTCCTTCCATCGCATTGTCATAAATGTTGATTTTGCACTTTGTAGTAATAAGTACTATTTGATATGGTATTGACCCGTTGGATACAATTGTTCAAAACGTCAGTTCGATTGTTTTTTGCAGAGTAAAACGGAACAAAAAAAGTATCGAGAACCGTTTTTTAATAATAATTTTCTAGTTCTGGATATAATTTTCTGTCGAAAATCGCTCGAATTGATGAAAATTATCATCAAAAATTAATTATTCCCAATGAGTATGGTATTATTGAATTAGAACTTCATATTGATGCAAACCAAGGAGACCTTTCGCAACTGCGTATGGTCTCCTTGGTTAAGAACTCGGGTAGCACGACTCTTTTACATTATCTATTTTTTCCTTGCTATCTTAGTCTTTTAATTGTGGAGCGCTTTTTTGTGCCAGCTAAAATATTTTTGTAGGTGTAGGTAAAACCAAATATTTGGCAAAAATTAATATCCTGTGGCAGCTGCTTAAATGATTTTTAATCAGCTATAAACGGGAATTAAAACTCAATTTATATCTTTCAGATTATAATGTTTTTATTAATTCTCCAAAGTTTGAATAGACTGACCAAGTAGTACAATACGGGCACTACAATTAATGTCAAAAATGTTGCAAATACTAGACCGAAAATAACAGTCCAGGCTAAAGGACCCCAGAAGATTACATTATCTCCTCCCATATAAATTTTAGGATCTAAATCGCTAAATAATGAAAAGAAATCGATGTTAAAGCCTATTGCCAAGGGGATCAATCCTAAAACTGTAGTTATAGCAGTTAATAGTACTGGTCTTAATCTCGCTTTGCCTCCGTTTACTATAGCTTCAAAAAGATATTCCTTATCTAAAAGAGTGTTTTCGGGTAAATTTAATTCTTCTTTTTTACGGCTCAGTAATAACTCAGTGTAATCGAGAAGTACCACCCCGTTGTTAACAACAATACCCGCCAAAGAAATAATTCCCATCATTGTCATCATAATTACAAACGGCCATCCGGTAATCATTAAGCCTAGGAATACTCCAATAAAACTTAAAAATACGGCAACCATTATAATTGCTGGTTTTGAAATGGAATTGAATTGGAAAACTAGTATAAGCATAATTAATCCTAAACCGGTAAATAAAGCTCCCATTAAGAACGACATTTGCTTGTTTTGCTCTTCTATTTGGCCCGTAAAATCAAATTTTATCGATTTTGGGGCATCAAAATTAGTCATTTCAGCTTGAATTTGGTTTACGACTGATCCTGCATCTGTAAAACCTGGAGATAATGCAGAATACAATACAACTACCCTGTTTAAATCCCGATGTTTAATTGCACTAAAGGAAGAAGTGTTTTTTTGGCTTGCCACTGTCGAAACGGGAATTTCTTTCAATTGCCCCGATGCCATATCTCTAAATGTAATATTTTGATTAAAAAGCGTACTTTGATTGTATCGATCTTCATAATTAAACCTTACGTTGATGTCATAGTCTTCACCTTTTTCTTTATAGATTCCTGCTTTTTCTCCAAATATGGAGCGTCGTAACTGAGTACCAACCTGACCTGCCGAAATACCCATTCCACCTGCTTTTTCGCGATCTACCTTTACGCTCATAGCTGGTTTGCCTTTGTTGACATCTACTTTTAGTTCAGCTATTCCAGGCACGTTTCTGCCATTGATGAAATCCTTCATCCTTTCAGCAGTAACAATTAGTTCAGTGTAATCTTTACCT
Organism: Porticoccaceae bacterium; assembly: GCA_047635475.1. Lineage (GTDB taxonomy): Bacteria > Bacteroidota > Bacteroidia > Flavobacteriales > Flavobacteriaceae > Flavobacterium. The sequence continues at coordinate 35,615 of JBLIKQ010000009.1, read as the reverse complement.
GTTATTTCAATATTTATTGGATAGCCTGCAGGAGGCCCAGCCTGGTCTTTTTCGACGGAGATGGAGACTCCCGGATAAATGTCTTTTAGGGCCTGTTGGACCTTTTGCCTCATTTCTTCAGAATCTCGGCCTTCTCTATACTTAAATTCCTGCATAGAAACGGTGATTTTTGCCTTGTGTGGCATTTCTGCTGATGAGCCAGCATCGGTTTGAGGGTTCCCGGCTCCTTCTCCAACTTGAGAAACCGCAGATTCTACCAAATAGTTAGATTTCGTATCCTCGTTTACATACTCTTTCGAATCAATTACGGCATATACTTTTTGCTCGATTTCTTTTGTTATGTTATTTGTTTTCTCAATATCGGTACCCTGAGGGTATTCGATATAGACTATAATTTGGTTTGGTTTATTGTCAGGAAAAAACTCAACTTTTGTTCTACCGCTTCCCACACTCCAGCCAAAATATGATATTAATACAATAAAGAACATAAAGAACATTCCAATTACTACTATATATGGTTTCTTGCCAGACAAGAAAAATTTCAGAGACTTTTCATACCTGTTTTCTAAGCTGTTTAAAGTGTTGTTTTGAAACTTTAAAGTCCTGTCTTTTATTACATATTTATACAACCAAAACATGAGAACGGTAAATAACATCAAAGATCCAAGTCCACGAACAGCACCACCAAAAAAGAGAATCAAAAGCCCAACTGAACCTAGAATTAAAGTTAACCGGACTAATTGTCTTTTGGTTAAGATTTTTTCATTTATGTCCATAAATTGTGAAACCAAAACAGAATTAAAAAAGATAGCTACAAACAATGAACAGCCCAACACTACAGAAAGCGTGATCGGAAAGTAAACCATAAATTGTCCCATAACTCCTGGCCATAAACCGAGAGGCACAAAGGCAGCCACAGTTGTGAGGGTAGATATAATAATAGGCATCGCGATTTCGCCAATTCCTTCTTTTGTAGCTTGCAAGCGATCCATGCCTTCATCCTCCATTAATCTATAGACATTTTCGACCACTACAATCCCGTTGTCGACAAGCATTCCTAGACCCATAATAAGTCCAAACAGAATCATGGTGTTCATTGTGTAGCCTAGTAAATCTAAGACCATAAAAGATAAAAACATTGACATGGGTATGGCGAATCCGACAAACAGTGCGTTTCTAAATCCTAGGAAAAACGTTAAGACTGCAACCACAAGTATGATTCCAAAAATCACATTGTTGACAAGGTCATCTACTTGATTTAGTGTTTTTGTAGAAGAATCGTTTGATAGTGTTACATTTAAATATTTAGGTAAGATATTTGCTTTAGCATCCTCAACAATGGTCTTGATTTTCTCTGATGCTTCAATGGTGTTTTTTCCAGCCCTCTTTTTGACATCTAGCATCACAACGCTTTTCCCAAATTCTCTAGCGTAAGTAGTTTTGTCCACGTTTTTAAATGTGACCTTGGCCACATCTTTAAGGTAAACAGTTCCGTTTTGTGTTTTTACCACAAAGTTGTCTAAATCTGTTGGTTTCTTAATCTCTCCCTTAATACTGATGGTTCGTCTTTGCCCGCTTGATATTAAATTTCCGGCTGACATAGTCACGTTTCCATTGCGAATTGCATTTATAACGTCATCAAAACTAACTTTTGATGCCATCATCTTGAAAATGTCTACGGCAACTTCGACTTCTTTTTCTTGCGCCCCGCGTATATCCACCTGTTTGATTTCGGTTAAACCCTCGATTTCGTCTTTTAAATATTCTCCAAATTCTTTTAGTCTCTCGATAGGAAAGTCACCTGAAAGATTAATGTTTAAAATTGGAATTTCTTCGGAGAGATTCAGGTCAAAAACATTAGGCTCGACCTTTACACCATTGAATGTAGGCCAGTCTTCGTTAGATTTTTTGGCATCTACTTTATCTTTTACTTTTTGTTTCGCGTCTTCGACAGAGATTTTTTCGTCAAACTCGACCGTAATGATGCCATAATCTTCTTGAGAAGTCGAAAGAACCTCTACTACGTTACTGATGTTTTTTATATCTTCTTCAAGAGGGTCTACTACAAGACGCTCAATGTCTTCTGCAGTATTTCCCGGGTAAACCGTGCTTATATATATTTTTGTCTCTTTAATTTCAGGGAAATCCTCTCGAGGCATATCATAATAGGCTGAAATCCCTAAAATAAAAAACAGTACCATCACAACATAGACAGTCATTTTATTATCAATGGCTAATGATGAAAGTTTAAATTCTTTACTTTTTTTATTCTTGCTCATAGCAGTTATTGTTTTATTATAGACACTTTTTGCCCATCCTTGATGCTTCTTGCTCCTTCTTTTATAATTGAATTGCCATCTTTTAACCCTTCCAATATTTCAATAAAATCTCCTTGCGACTTGCCAGTTGTAACAATTATTTTTCTCGCAATGGCCTGATTATCCTTGCCAGTTTTCTCAGCGATATAGATGTATTGCTCGCCATCTGCATTTTCTGAAAGTATGCTTAATGGTACCTTAATTACATCTAAGTTAGAGTAGTCGTTGATGTTTATTTTAGCAGAGAGGTTTGGTTTTATGAGGCCGGATTTATTTGGTACCTGAATTTGAACTTTAAAAGAGCGGTTTCCTGGATTGATGTAATTGTTTACTAATGCTATTGTTGTCTTTATTGTTTCATTCAACATTGGGAAGTTTACGATTACCTCTGTTCCGCGTTTTATTGATCCAATGTACTTTTCGGGCACGTCAGCTTCGAGGTACATATTTCCAAGGCTTATAATTCTTAAAATAGGACTCCCCTGAGCCACTACTGAACCTTTGTCGGTTATGATTTCGTCGACTATACCTGAAAAGGGAGCTTTTATAATTGTTTTAGTCATCTGTTTTTTTAACTGAAGAACTGCTTTACTTTGTGCTTCGTAATTCGATTTAGTTTGTAAGTATTGAATTTCTGAGCCAATCTTCTGATGCCAAAGATTCTCTTGTCTATCAAATGTTGTTTTAGCTAAAACAGCTTGAATTTCTAGTTGCGCTAACTGTTGTGTAAGTCCTCCATCATCAATTTTTCCAAGAGATTGCCCTTTTGTTACCCGTTGGCCTTCATTTACGTTTATTTGCATGAGGACTCCGCTAAACTCGGCATTAACGATGATATTTTCTTTTGTTTGAACGGCCGCTTGCAATTCTAAATAATGTTTGAAAACACTTTCTTTTGCTTCAATTACCGTAACTAGGCTTTCTGTTAAATTATCATCTAAGACACTAATCGCATCATCTATTTTTTTTAATTCTTTTGATAATACATCTGCTTCCGTAATAATTTCGGAACGTTTTAGTCGCAATTCCTTGAGGTCGCCTTTTTCAATTAAGACTTCAGTTGATTTTTTTTGGTCACTATCACAGGATAATAATAGAAGTGAAAATAAGGTTAGTGAAATATATTTTTTCATTGGAATACAGTTTATTTTATTTGTTGATTAGTTTTTCTAGACTTGCCTTTTTATTGATAATACCCACCATTGATTCCAAGTAGTCTTGTTGAGCAGAGTATAATTGTCTTTGCGCTTCGCTAAAATCAAAACTCGAGGACAGGCCTTCACTAAACTTTATTTGTTGCTTTTTTTCAATTCTTTCGGCAAGGTTTAGGTTGGTTTTTGCCGTTGTATATTGCTCGATGCTAAAATCGTATTCACTTTTTGCAGTAGCATGTAATAATTTTAATCTCTGATTTGTTTCGTTCAATTGAGTTTTAGATTGTTCTAAAGCTATTTTAGCTTGTTGCGTTCTGGAACTTCTGGCCAAACTGCTAAAAATAGGAATGTTTAGGTTTAGTCCGAAATTTGAATAATTCAACCATTTTTGATTTTGGGCAAAAAACTGGAACTGATCTCCGAAAGCATTGTACCCAAGATTAAAATTGGCCGACAATGTTGGCAAGGCTTTGCTTTTTTCTAATTTATATTCTAGTTGTCTTTGTTCTTGGAAACTCAAAGCTATTTGATAATTTATGTTATCTGCAGTGTTGAATTCTTTTTGAGAAAAACCTGAGTCTAAATTGGCTATTGTTAGGTTTTCTAATTTGTCAGTTAATAGTAATTGGTCATCAATATCAATTCCAAGATTAATTTTGAGCATCTTATTGGCTATGTCCAGTAGACGAACCGTGTTTTTTAAATTACTGTTTAAAGAAGCTAATATAATTTGTAATTGCTCAACATTTTCTTCTTCAATCAAGCCATTTTTAAAGGTTTCTTTGGTGTCAAATAATGTTTTTTCTAAAGATGTCTTATTTTTTTTAAGAATAGTAATACTTTCTTCAGCTAGTAAAATGTTTCCGTAGGAGTTAATTATCAATTCTTTGATTTCAATATCCGTCTTTTGTTTTGCGTTTTTATAGAATTTTAAATAGGTTTTTGAAGCCTGCAAAGCAACTACATAGGAACCGTCAAATATTAATTGACTCAGGGAAACACGTGAATTCATGCTATGTTTTGTTCCGAAAGCCACCTCCGTAAACTCCCCTTTGTTTCCTCCGAAAAATTCAGCAGGAACGATAGATTTTTGTATTTCGAAGTTATTGATATAATCCACATAACCATTAATTTGCGGTAAGCCAGCTGCTGTAGTTTCCCATTTTTTGTGCTTGGCAGATTCTATGTCTCGGCTTGCATTGATGACGGTATAGTTATTGTCAAAAGCATAATTGATAGCCTCTTGTAGACTTAGAGAGTAGCTTTGCTTTGGCTTTTCGCTCCGAACGGATTTTTGCGATTTTACAGAGGTTATAAACGATAAGGTTATTATTATAATTAGTCTCTTCATTATGAAATATGGTTTTGCAATTGTTTTTCAAGCTATTTTATTCCTGATGGGGTGGCCATGGAGCGGCTGTGATATTCTAAAATTTCCATTTCTAATTTTTGCCCTTCTTTTTCAGACTGGGTAGTTTTTTTATCGCTAAATACTAGTGAATACTAAAATTTTATGTAACTGGCTACATTGATGTTTTCTCTGTACAATCCTTGTTGAGTTCCTCTTTCAATATTTTTTCTAAAAATAGAGCTGCATTGTTTAATTTCTTTTGCCAATACCTTGTCGTATATTTTAGAGTAATGTTTTTTTAATTGGTAGATTGGAGATGTGTCTGAGGACTGAAACATTTCTTTGAACATTTTTCGTATTTCAAAATTTTCTTCAATTGCATTATAGTCTTTTACGATAATGTTGTCTATGATTTCGTGCACTTCTTTGCGTATTAAAGCAGTGCTCCCCTCAATAAGTATTTCGTTATTGCAGAAATATTTGTAGATGGTTTTTTTTGAAATGCACATTTCGCTAGCTATATCGTCAATTGTTATACTCTTAAAACCTAGTTTTAAGAACATGTCGCTTGCTTTTGTAATGATTTTTTCTTTCATTCGCTATATTCAGAATCTTTTGAGGTGTACTTTAAATCCGCTGCAATTTCGAGTGCAAAGGTAAGGAGTGAACTTTGGATATGAAAATGTTCCTGTTGTATTTTTAGTATTTGCAGAATCGATGCTGAGGTAATTTGATTTTATCAAGTCATTGTTGAGTTATCCCTAAGTGTGAAATCCTTAATTCTTGCTGACAAATGCAGTAACGATAGTTTTGATTCTAAAATAGTTCTCTCTATGTTTTGGTATATTTAACATTTCATTAATGAACGGTGTTTGTAATCACAGCTGAATGAAGTAAATTAGCAAAAAAAATCATTTTCATGCATGCCATTAATCAGTATCAAGATTTCTTCATTATCTATTTAGAAAATCAACTCACCAAGAAAGAACCGAAAAACCTGTACGAGCCTATTTCTTATATTCTGGGGTTAGGAGGAAAGCGGATACGTCCAGTTTTGACCTTGATGACTTCAGAAGTTTTTAATGCAGACTATAAAAAAGCGCTGCCCGCTGCCATGGCTGTTGAGGTTTTTCATAATTTTTCTTTGGTTCATGATGATATTATGGATGATGCTCCTTTACGTCGTGGACATCAAACCGTTCATGAGAAGTGGGATGTGAACACTGGAATTTTGTCTGGTGATGCGATGCTTATTTTGGCATATCAATATTTTGAACAATATGAGCAAGCCACTTTTATGCATTTGGCCAAGTTGTTCAGTAAAACAGCACTCGAAGTATGCGAAGGGCAGCAATGGGATGTTGATTTTGAAGTTCGAGATGATGTGACTATCCCTGAATACCTCAAAATGATTGAGTTTAAAACAGCTGTTCTTGTAGCTGCTGCCATGAAAATGGGAGCGATAATTGCCCAAACTTCTGAAGAAAACGCCAACTTAATTTATGACTTTGGATTAAATTTAGGTTTGGCTTTTCAACTGCAAGACGATTACTTGGATGCGTTTGGTGACCCGAAAACTTTTGGGAAACAAGTGGGAGGAGATATTATTGAAAATAAGAAGACGTATTTGTATTTGAAAGCCATCAGTTTTTCTACTAAAGATGAGGCATCGCAATTGATGCACGTATTTTGCGAACGACTAGATAACAATACGGAAAAAATTAATTGGGTAAAGAATATTTTCAATAAATCAGGAGCTTCTAAAGCTACACAGCATGCAATAGAAGAATATACTTTTAAAGCTTTTGCTACCTTAGAAAAAATGAATATTGAAGAAGATAAAAAAGCGATTTTAAGGGCGTTCGGCGAAAATTTAATGAGTCGGAAAGTTTAAATTCATCAAAAACCTTTTGACATACCACTAAAAAAAAAGCCATGTTTATAGCGCCTAAAAACACCGACTTATTGCTTGCTGAAGCAGAAAACGAAACCTTATACCTTAAATTAATAGAGCAAATTAATAAGGACTTTAACTTGGCTAATGAAGGTGTAGATTTTCCTATGAGCATTTCTCCCGGCGAATTGAAAATTCAACTGCACGAAAAGATGTATAGATTGATTCAATATAAATTTGCTGAATACCTTAACCTTCTCTATATAACTGATGTTTCTGAGGAAGAGGTAAAAAACATGGATGGTTCGGATTTAGTTATATTGGCGGAGCAAGTTTCTTTTTTAATTTTGAAAAGAGAGTGGCAAAAAGTCTGGTTTAAAAACAAATACCGTTAACTCTAATTTTCAGGTATTGAAGCTTTAGAAATAGACCCTGACAAAAGGCATAAATGCTTGGCTATATACGTTTTTTGTGTCGTCTTGCAACACATTATAACGGGCGCCTATCGTAACGTTACCGTTTCTGTAACCCAAACCTAAAAACAAAGCGGTGCTCCAATAGTCTTGAGGGTCTCTGCTGGGGCCGTCTAAGTTAATATTGACCCTTAACTCTTCCAATTCCGCCGAAAGTTGTATTACTCTTATGGGATTAAATAAAGCGATAAGGCTTCCGCCATACAAATGAGAAGTGTAATAATTTCGTTGTTTTACGTAAGTATATTGTGCGCCCAAACCGAAGGCTACATATTTGTTGAAATTATAAATAGCGCTGGGTGCTAATGACATATCTGTATAACCAGTGCCAAAACCCAATCCGATTCCACCACCAAACTGTACATTTGTCCAGAAATCACTATTTGATTTGGAGGGAACTCTATTTTTTTGTCCCATTAACTCATTCGAAATTAATGAGATAATAAGAGCGAAAATGAATTTTGAAACACACTTAAATTGATTTTTTCTCATAAACAGCGCAGTTTTTAACATTTTCACACATAAAAGTGTTCAAAAGTAAATGTAAATTTAGTAGATTATTGTACTTTTGCCAAACTATTTTAACTAAAAGTATATTCACTAATATTATGGATAGGTTCTCATTTTTAAACGCAGCACACACAGAATTTTTTGCACAATTATACGATCAGTATTTAGAAAATCCAGACAGCGTAGAGCCAAGTTGGAGAAGTTTCTTTCAAGGTTTTGACTTTGGGATGGAAACTTACGGAGGTGAAAGCCCTGTTGAACATATAGTTAGTGCGGCCTCCGGCACTACTGACTATTCCCGAATTTCTGAAAAACTTCAAAAAGAGTTTAATGTATTGAAGCTTGTTGAAGGCTATCGCACTCGTGGACATTTGTTTACAAAAACAAACCCAGTAAGAGAAAGAAGGATGTTTGAGCCAGATCTTGACATTACTAATTTTGGGCTTTCATCAGCAGATTTAAATACTGTTTTTGACGCGGCTAAAATAATTGGGCAAGCTCCTTGTACATTAACTGAAATAATAAAACACTTAGACTCTATATACTGTCAACACATTGGTGTTGAATATATGTATATTAGAAAGCCTGAGATTGTTGATTGGATTCAAAAGAAAATAGGGGTAAACGACAATCAGCCAAATTTTTCTTTAGAAGAGAAAAAATCGATTCTTAATAAATTAAATGAAGCTGTCGCTTTTGAGACTTTTCTTCATACAAAGTATGTAGGGCAAAAACGATTTTCGTTGGAAGGAGGGGAAACTATAATTCCTGCTCTTGACTCATTAATTGAAAAAGCGGCCGAAAGAGGAGTCGAGCAATTCGTTATGGGAATGGCGCATCGTGGCCGTTTGAATGTTTTAGCAAATATATTTGATAAATCAACCCAAGATATCTTCGGGGAATTTGACGGTAAAGATTACGATCAGGAGTACTTTGATGGGGATGTAAAATACCATTTAGGGCTTACGGCTGATAGAACCACAAGTACCGGAAAACAAATCAATATCAATCTTGCCCCAAACCCTTCGCATTTGGAAACAGTGGGAGCGGTAATTGAAGGAATTACCAGAGCAAAACAAGATAAATACTTTCCTAATGATTTTTCAAAAGTCTTGCCAATTGCAGTCCATGGCGATGCCGCAATTGCAGGTCAAGGTATTCTTTATGAAATTGTGCAAATGGCACAATTGGAGGGTTATAAAACAGGTGGAACAATTCATATCGTAATTAATAATCAAGTTGGATTTACAACGAATTATCTCGATGGACGTTCATCAACATATTGTACAGATGTTGCCAAGGTGACGCTTTCGCCTGTCTTGCATGTCAATGGTGATGATGCTGAAGCGGTAGTTCACGCTATGTCTTTTGCGTTGGATTTTAGAATGGAATTTGGTCGTGACGTATTCATTGACTTGTTAGGATATAGAAAATATGGACATAATGAAGGAGATGAACCTCGTTTTACACAACCTCTTTTGTATAAGATTATTGCCAAACATAAGAATCCAAGAGATCTATATGCAGCAAAGTTATTGTCGGAAGGCGTTATAGATATTGGTTTTGTAAAAGAACTTGAAGTTGAATACAAAGAGGATCTTGAGTTAAACTTGGAGGCGTCACGTAAAAAAGCCCTGACTATTATTACTCCATTTATGGAAAATGAATGGGAAGGCTTCGTACAAGTTACGGATACACAAATGCTTGAAAAAGTAGATACATCTTATCCAAAAGAAGATTTGGCAATTGTTGTAAATGCAGTTGGTAACTTACCTACAGATAAGAAGTTTATCAATAAAATTCAAAAATTGATAAACGATAGGAAAACCATGTTTTTCGAAACGGATAAGTTGGACTGGGCTATGGCAGAGCATTTGGCTTATGGTTCATTGATGAAAGAAGGATATGACGTACGTATTTCTGGTCAAGATGTGGAGCGTGGAACTTTTTCTCATCGTCATTCCGTTGTAAAAGTGGAAGATTCTGAAGAAGAAGTGATTTTAATAAATAATTTAGAAGGTGAAAACACTGGGAAATTTAGTATTTACAATTCTCTTTTATCTGAATATGGAGTTTTAGGTTTCGATTATGGTTATGCTTTGGCAAGTCCAAATACACTTACCATATGGGAGGCACAGTTTGGAGACTTTAGTAATGGGGCCCAAATTATTATTGACCAATATATTGCTTGTGGAGAAGACAAGTGGAACAATCAAAACGGAATCGTATTGCTGTTGCCACACGGATATGAAGGACAAGGAGCTGAGCATTCTTCGGCAAGAATGGAGCGTTATTTACAGCTTTGTGCCAGACACAATATGTTTGTTGCAGATTGTACAACTCCAGCCAACTTCTTCCATTTATTAAGAAGACAAATGAAAACGAAATTTCGTAAGCCGCTAGTCGTGTTTACGCCAAAGAGTTTATTGCGTGATTCAAGAGTAGTTTCAACTGTAGAAGAATTTGCTACAGGTAGTTTTCAGGAAACTTTTGATGACGAAACAGTGAACAAGGAAGAAGTTACAAGTCTGGTATTTTGCACAGGTAAATTCTATTATGACATTACTGCCGAAAGGGAAAAAATAGGTCGTAAAGATGTTGCGGTTGTAAGAATAGAGCAATTGTTTCCTTTACCAGTAGAGCAGTTAAAAGCAATTATAGCTAAATATCCAAATGCCGATGACTACGTTTGGGCACAAGAGGAACCTAAGAATATGGGGGCTTATGGCTTTATGTCGATGAATTTCAATTTAGTGAAGTTAAGACTAGCTTCTCTAAGAGCCTATTCCGCTTCGGCTTCAGGTAGTTATACAAGAGCGAAACGACGTCACGCAGATGCTATCAGGATGGTTTTTGACAAAGACTTATTTTTATAGAATTAAGGAGCGGTTTCTGGATTAGGAAATAAAGCAAAGAAAAGAAGGCTAACTGCGAAAGCATGTTGGCTATTTGAGATAATAATAAAGTACGCAAAAAAGAAGTTGTTGTTAGAACAATTGAAAAATAAAAATTCATAATTTAAAAATTATAAAAGATGATTTTAGAAATGAAAGTCCCATCACCAGGGGAATCTATTAAGGAAGTTGAAATTGCAACTTGGTTAGTGAAAGACGGAGATTATGTAGAGAAAGACCAGGCGATAGCAGAGGTTGATTCTGATAAAGCAACACTAGAATTGCCAGCCGAGGCTAGTGGGATTATTACATTAAAAGCAGAAGAAGGTGATGCGGTTGCGGTAGGAGCAGTGGTTTGTTTAATCGATACGTCGGCAGCTAAGCCGGCTGAAATTGCTGATTCAGCTCCGGCAGCAGAGGAAACTCAAGCAAAGGCTCCAGTGGCCGAAGCGCCAAAAGCTGCACCAGCTCCGGCAGTAGCAGCTCCAGCAGCAGCTAACTATGCTGTAGGAACGCCATCTCCAGCAGCAAAGAAAATATTAGACGAAAAAAATATCGCTCCAGCTTCAGTAACTGGAACAGGTAAAGGCGGAAGAGTAACTAAAGACGATGCGGTAACTGCAACTCCATCTATGGGAACTCCTACTGGAGGAAGCCGTAGTTCTGAACGTTCAAAACTGTCTATGTTGCGTCGTAAAGTGGCAGAAAGATTGGTTAGCGCCAAAAATGAAACTGCCATGTTGACGACTTTTAACGAAGTAAACATGACGCCAATCAACTTGATTCGTAATCAATATAAGGAAGAATTCAAAGCGAAGCATGCTGGAATAGGTCTTGGTTATATGTCGTTTTTTACAAAAGCAGTCACCAGAGCATTGAAAATGTATCCAGATGTGAACTCGATGATGGATGGAGACTATAAAATAGCATTCGATTTTTGTGATATCTCAATTGCGGTTTCTGGACCAAAAGGATTGATGGTTCCTGTAGTGCGTAATGCTGAAAACTTAACTTTCCGCGGTGTTGAAGCAGATATCAAAAGATTAGCAATAAAAGCGCGTGACGGTCAAATTACCGTCGATGATATGACTGGTGGTACGTTTACCATTACTAACGGTGGTGTTTTTGGGAGTATGTTAAGTACGCCAATTATCAACCCTCCTCAGTCAGGAATTCTAGGAATGCACAACATTATTGAACGTCCAATTGCCGTAAACGGTAAAGTGGAAATTCACCCAATGATGTATGTTGCACTATCTTACGACCATAGGATTATTGATGGTAAGGAATCTGTTGGTTTTTTAGTTGCTATCAAAGAAGCATTAGAAAGTCCGATGGAATTGCTGCTTGACAACAATCCCAAAAAAGCTTTTGAGCTGTAGGAACTCATTTTTAAAATATCTAAAATTCCCGTTTGAGTAATCAAACGGGAATTTTTATTTGTTTCCACATTTATACAAACGCAATAAGAGGATATTTTTGGTTACAGGGAGTGTAATAATGAAGAGGCAAGAAAAAAAGAGCAGTGCTTGCCAGTTTTAAAATAGTTTTATTGTTTTTATAAATATTATTAATGTAAAATTTTAAGCTTTTTTTTATATTTTATATTTTTTATTACTTAAATAATTATACTATTAAGCGATTTTATGAATAAAAGGTAATAGTAAGCCTCTACATTACCACAACATTTATGGCAGTTGATATTTATGATATAGGGTTTTATAGGAAGTAAATATCAGTAACGCTCTATTTGTCTGTTTTTTACAGCTAATAGCATAATTTTAATATTGTATAGTTTTTAGACACTTCGCATTTAAGGATGTAATACAATAGATTCATAAGTTTGAGAACAACAAAAAACTCACATTATGAAAAAAATTACCTTATTATTTTTCTTCTTGACTTTTTCATTAGGATATTCGCAGGTGGTCCTAGAAAACTTTAGTTCTGGAATTACTTCTTCAAACTGGAAAGGAGATGCTGGACTAGGTTCTGCTACTACGGAAACTTTAAGTCCAAATGGATTAGCAGGGAAAATAGTTACCTCTACAGGAGGCAATCCGTGGCAAAACGCTCAGCTGTCTATGCAGTCAAATCGTATCGATTTAAGTACTACGAATAAAGTGGTTACTGTTGATGTTTATTCTGATGCTGCTTTTAATATGCTTGCTAAAGTTGCGAGTCCTACATCAGGTCAAGAGTCAGCTGCAGAAGCTAGTCACGCCGGTGGTGGATGGAGAACACTTAGTTTTGATTTTAACGCACCAAAAGATAATACACCTGCTGCGAGTGGCGAATATGCAAGAATACTTTTCTTTCCTTTATGGAAGGGTGGTAGTGGTTGGGAAGATTTAGCAGTAACGACCACTTATGTTGATAATATCACAGGGATTGCAGGAGGAGCTATTGTAGCTCCGTCAGCTCCGTCAGCTCCAGCTACTACTCCGCCTGCAAGAGAGGCGGCTGATGTTATTTCGATCTATGGTGATGCTTATCAAAATATCGTTGGAGTTAATACAAATCCAAATTGGAATCAAGCCACCGTTGTTACTGAATTAGTTATTAATGATAATAATTATCTAGAGTATAGTAATTTTAATTACCAAGGGATGACTTGGGCAGCTACTCCTCAAGACATTTCTTCAATGGAATATTTGCACGTAGATGTATGGACTAATAGCGAAGCACCGAATCTTGTAGTAATAAGTTCTGCTGGAGAGAAGGGCACAAAGATCTCAAGTGTACAGGGTTCTTGGCAATCTTTGGATATTCCTTTAGCAGGCTGGACAATTAATTTATCTCAAGTAAAAGAATTTAAGTTTGATCAAGGAGCAGGAGGAAAAATTTATCTTGATAATTTATATTTTTATAAGGCAGCTGCTGATCCCGTAAAAATAGCGACGTTAAGTGATCTGAAAGTAGACGGTGTAACGGTATCTGGTTTTGCAGCTGGTACATTAAATTATGCTGTAGTGCTTCCAAAGGGAACAACAGCCGTACCTCAGATTACGGCAGTAACAAAAACGAATAGTTCAGCATCGGAAGTTACAACTCAAGCAACCGCAATTCCGGGTGATGCTACGGTAGTCGTTAAATCTGAAGATGGAACTGTAACTGCGACATATACGGTGTCCTATAGCATAGATGCAAGTACAGCTTGCGCGGGAACATCTAAAGAAGTACCTACTAATGGGACGGCATTTTCTGAGGGCTATACCTATAAATTTGAAACATTAGCAAATGGAACTGATGTAAAAATTACTTTTACGGTTTTAGATACTGACAAGCCTGGTATTTCTAACGTAGAATTGTTTCGTAGTCCTTCGACCTTTACTGCGATGACAGCAGTTTCTGGGCAGCAGCAGCAGTATACAGTAACTATAAATGGGCAGGTGGCTGGTACAGAACTTTCTTTAGCTGGTAGATTTCCATATGCAGCTGGAGGTTTAGTTCAAACTAAAAATTTCATTTACACTGTTGGTGATAATTGTAGTACTGGTAATACAGATGCTACAGATGCTACGCTAACTGATCTGAAAGTTGATGCACAAACAGTACCTGGTTTCGTACCAGGAAAATTAACCTACGCTGTAGTGCTTCCAAAGGGAACAACAACGATACCTCAAATTACTTCAGTAACAAAAACGAATAGTTCAGCATCGAATGTTATAACTCAAGCAGCTGCGCTTCCGGGCGACGCTACGGTAGTCGTTACCTCACAAGATTCAACTGTAACTGCAACATATAAGGTGTCTTTTACCATAGACGCGAGTACGGCTTGCGAGGGAAGATCCAAAGAAGCTTCTGACGGATCATTTTCTGAGGGTTATACCTATAAATTTGAAACGTTAGCAAATGGAACTGATGTGAAAATTACTTTTACGGTGTTAGATACTGACAAGCCTGGTATTTCTAACGTAGAATTGTTTCGTAGTCCTTCTACCTTTACTGCTATGAGCTTGGTTTCTGGGCAGCAATATACAGTAACTATAGTGGGACAAGTAGCTGGCACAGAACTTTCTTTAGCTGCTAAATTTCCATATGCAGCTGGAGGTGTAGCTCAAACTAAAAATTTCAATTACACTGTTGGTGACAGTTGTGAAAATGTAACAATAGTAACAATAGACGGTTCGTCGGTATTAACTGGATATTTAAATGTGTTTACCAAAGAAGGATCTTATGCATTTGGCAATGCTTGGGGTATAGCAGACGTAAAAACTGTTTCGGATGCTACAGCTGATTCTGTTTCACTTTCTCCGAACTTCAGTGCTTATAATGCAGCTGATCCTTTTTGGTCAGACGGTGCTGGAAAAGGGAATAAAATAATAGAAGGCAATTCATTTATTGAGAATAGTGCATTAGCGGGTCAAATACTTACTTTTAATGGTAATGTTGCTAGTAATACCTTAGCTGATGGGTACACTGCAATCGCCTTTATAAAAGGATTAGATCCCAACAATGGTTATACCGATGTTCTTGGAATTACGGCTCCATTAGTAGCTGGTCAATCGTTCAGTATTACCACAGGTACAGTAATTCCTGCAGGATTAATTGTTCAGTACGGGTTTACGATAAAAGGATTAAACGGTAACCCCGTTGATGAAGCAGCATTAGGGAAAGTTGTAATAGGTAAGAATACTTTAGGAGCTACTAAATTTGAAGTTTCGAATGTAAAAATGTATCCTAACCCGGTTAAAAACAACCTAACAATTGAAGCAAATAGTACTATTGAAAGGGTTTCCGTTTACAATATCCTAGGTCAAGAAGTTTTAACGACACGACCAAGTGCTAATGCAGCAACTTTGCAAACTAGCAACTTGCAAAAAGGAATATATATTGTTACAACGGAGATTGATGGAAAAGTATCAGCTTCGAAAATAATAAAAGAATAAGTTTAATAGAGTTTGTAGTAATTTGAAAGAGCGCATCGGTAACCCGATGCGCTTTTTGTTTATAAGTTTATAAGTTTTTTATTATTTAAGCAGATACAAGTAATGATTGTAATAATCTACAATTGCTCTTCCCTTCATCAATACATCGGCACCAATTATGCCATGCACTGCTTTTGATTTATGTTGAATTAATGCTTCGTTGACGTGAGACAAGTCAAAAATCACTAAATTGAACTCCATATCTTTCCATAAGCCCAGTTGAAGAGTGTTATTAGAGGCTGTTTGTGTTTGCATTCCCGTTGCACCTGCTCCAGAGGCCTTAGTTTTCGAATCTTCTGCTTCTAGTTGAAATAACCCTATACTTTCAAATCCTACACAACTATTTGATGCTCCTGTATCTAGGATAAAGTTGCCGACTACTCCGTTGACTTTTGCTTTTATCAAGAGGTGCTGTGTCTTGGTAATCTTAAATTTTATTTTCTTGTATTTTTCCTTTTTGAGGAATTCGTGGAGGTTTTTCATAGGTTAAAGCTGAAAATCAAAAGTAATCTAAATTAGTAAGAATCTAAAAAACAACAATTCAAAATGCTAACTTTGCTTCTTTAAATAAAAACAATGACAATTACAGATACGCACACCCATTTATATTCTGAGGAATTTGATCAAGACCGTGATGAAATGATGCAAAGAGCTCTTCAGAATGGTATCATTCGGTTTTTTATTCCTGCAATAGATTCTTCCTGTACACAGTCCATGTACGACTTAGAAAAAAATTATCCAGACAATGTTTTCTTGATGATGGGATTACATCCTACTTATGTAAAGGAAAATTATTTAGAAGAATTAGAGCATGTAGAAGAGGAATTGGCTAAGAGAAAGTTCTATGCCATTGGTGAGATTGGCATCGATTTATATTGGGAAAAAACGCATTTGATCGAACAGCAAATAGCATTTAGAAAACAGATCCAATTAGCAAAAAAATATAAATTGCCAATTGTAATTCATTGTAGAGAAGCTTTTGACGAAATATTTGAGATATTAGAAGAAGAAAAAGCGCCTGATTTGTTTGGGATATTCCATTGTTTTTCGGGAACTTATGAGCAGGCCTTAATAGCAATATCCTATAATATGAAACTAGGAATCGGTGGAGTAGTTACTTTTAAAAACGGAAAAATTGATCAGTTTCTGAGTCAAATTGATTTAAAACACATCGTTTTAGAAACTGATTCTCCTTATCTTGCTCCAACTCCTTTTCGAGGAAAAAGAAATGAAAGTAGTTACTTGGTTAATATACTCGACATGTTAGCGCAGATTTACAAGCTTTCGGCAAAAGATATTGCAGAAATTACAACGGAAAATTCTAAAGTAATTTTCGGTATTTAAAATAGAATTCAGTATAATTAATATATTTTTTGTTCATTTGCGCAGCTAAAATTACTAAAAATGCAAAACTTTGATGCTATTCGGCCATTTTACGATGCCGAAATAAATGATGCCGTATTGAAAGTGATCAATCATCCTATGATGAAGGCACTAATGAATTTTACTTTTCCGGATGTAGAAGATACCGTATGGAAAGAGCAACTCGTAAAAACACAGTCCATACGTGATTTTCAATGCAATTTTATATACCATTCTATGCGGAAAATTATCGAAAAAAGTTCTGATGGGTTAACCACTTCTGGTTTTGATAAATTAAAAAAAGGGGAATCCTATTTATTTGTATCCAATCATAGGGATATTCTTTTGGATACGACCTTGTTGAATACTGCATTATTTGAACATGGTTTAGTGATGACAGCATCAGCAATTGGCGATAATTTGGTAAAAAAGGATTTTCTGAACGTCTTGGCAAAGATGAATCGAAATTTTCTGGTTCAAAGAGGTCTGACGCCAAGAGAGATGTTAGAGAGTTCAAGAGTATTATCAGAATATATTGGTCATTTACTATTAGAAGAGAGTAGATCTGTTTGGATTGCGCAGCGCGAAGGCAGGACGAAGGATGGAAATGATGCCACAAATCCGGGGGTTTTGAAAATGGTGGGAATGGCCTCTAATGGAATGGATCTAATGGATTATTTTAAAAAGATCAAAGTGGTTCCGGTTTCAATTTCATACGAATACGATCCGACTGATGTTTTGAAAATTCCACAATTACTGGCTGAGGCCAATAACGAGATATATATCAAAGAAAAAAATGAAGATTTCATGACACTGCTTAGTGGTGTTATGGGACAGAAGAAAAGAATACATATGCATATAGGCGATGTGATGCATACGGAAATCGACAAGGTCAAGGGTGAATTTGATAAGCCAAACAAGCAAATAGTGGCCTTGGCACGCGCAATTGATGATTCGATATTGAGCAACTATAGACTGTGGCCTACGAATTTTATCGCGTATGATATTTTGAATAACAGCAAGGAATATTCTCATTTATACTCGGAAGAGGAAAAATCGCTTTTTGAGCGTCGATTGGAAATGAGAATAGACGCAGAGAACCCCATTGCATTGCAAGGATTGTTAGTGATGTATGCTAATCCGGTTGTCAATAAATTAAAATACCATAATGAACTCAAAAGCTAAAATACTTTTATTATATACTGGCGGTACCATCGGAATGCGCAAAGATTTTGAAACCGGTGCCTTAAAAGCGTTTAATTTCAGTAAGTTATTGAATAGGATTCCTGAATTGAAACAATTAGAGTGTGAGATTGAAACTATTTCATTTGAAGAGCCGATTGATTCGTCTAATATGAATCCTGAAGAGTGGGTTAAAATAGCCTCTATTATTCAAGAAAATTATAAGGAGTTTGATGGATTTGTAGTGCTTCATGGTTCCGACACGATGTCTTACTCGGCGTCTGCATTGAGTTTTATGCTAGAGAATTTATCTAAGCCAGTTGTGTTTACGGGTTCTCAATTGCCAATTGGTGACCTTCGTACGGATGCGAAAGAAAATTTAATTACAGCCATTCAAATTGCTTCTTTAAGAGAGAATGGTCAGGCGGTCGTTAGCGAGGTTTGTTTATATTTTGAGTATAAACTGTATAGAGGAAACAGAACAACCAAAATAAATGCAGAGCATTTTAAGGCATTCACTTCCCCAAACTATCCTGAACTAGTTGAGTCTGGTGTCAATCTAAAGATTAGACGGGAATTATTGTTGAGTAGGCAGCAAAACAAAGAATTGATAGTTCATGAAAGCTTAGATAATAATGTAGTTATCGTCAAGATGTTTCCGGGAATGAGTGAAACAGTTTTGTCGGCAATTCTGGATATTCAAAATTTAAAAGGAATTGTACTTGAAACCTATGGTTCTGGAAATGCGCCGACAGAAGATTGGTTTATATCGTTGTTAGTTAAGGCAATAAGGAAAGGCTTGCATATCATTAACGTTACACAATGTTCTGCAGGAAGTGTAAATATGGGGCAATATGAAACTAGCACCTCGATGAAAGAAATAGGGGTCATCTCCGGAAAAGATATCACAACTGAAGCGGCCATTACGAAGCTGATGTTTTTATTAGGTCAAAATATAGCTCCCACCGAGTTCAAAAATATTTTTGAAATATCTTTGCGTGGAGAGATGATATAATATCGCTTTTTGCTTTTGTAACTCATTTTTTTGTGTGTTATTTGCAAACCTTAATAGAGAGGTGGCCGAGTGGCTGAAGGCGCACGCTTGGAAAGCGTGTATATGGCAACATATCGAGGGTTCGAATCCCTTTCTCTCTACTTTAAATTCAAAACCCCAACCACTTGTAAAAAGTGCTTGGGGTTTTATATTTTTAAAAATAGTCTAATGTCTTTAACGCACCGTAGATGTTTTTTGCCCTGATTAGTGACGGCAAGCCTTCAAAATCTTATATTTGTGAAACGGTTTATAACAATAGGAACCAAAAAATAATCCAGGACTATAATGGAGCAGTCATTAAATAAAAATAATATTATGCGGTCAATCTTAAGCTGTTTTCTTTTAATGTCATTTTTCAATAGTTTTTCGCAGGAAACTGATACGATTCAAGATGGAAAAGCGATGAAAATCGATTCTCTATACAGAGAAGATCAATTCTATTTTGGTTTTACTTATAATACTTTACAAGAAAAACCTGTTGGTTTGTCGCAAAACAAGTTTAGTGTTGGTCTCTCGGCAGGTTTTCTCAGGGATATGCCAATAAACGGCGATAGGACTGTAGCAATAGCTACAGGTCTAGGTTTTTCTTATAACAACTACAATCAAAATCTTTTTATATCGGAATCGGGACAAACCCCAGTGTATTCCATCATTGACTCTAAAACTGCTTACAGCAAAAACAAGTTCAAACAAGTATTGATCGATGTACCTATCGAATTTAGATGGAGAACATCAACTTATGAAAGTCATAAATTTTGGAGACTTTATGGCGGACTTAAACTGAGTTATTTACTGTATAGCAAATCTGTTTTTACCGATCCCGAAAGCAAAATAGTTGTTTTGAATAATAAGGATTTTAATAAGATTCTTTATGGACTTTATATTTCAGCGGGTTACAATACGATAAATGTGTATGCGCATTACGGATTGAATTCCCTTTTTAAATCGGCGAAAATTGGCGACGAAACCATAGACATGAAGGCGCTTAATATTGGAGTTGTTTTTTATATCTTATAGCCATAAGAACAACAGCAGTATTTGCGGGATAGTTCCCAAAAGTATGCCCATGATTAACTCTATGCTAGTATGGGCTTTCATCACTAATCGCGAAGAAGCCACAAAACCGTTCATAAGTATTAAGAACAGTACTAAAGCAACGTTTTGCGTTTGGTAATGCAGTGTGAGTCCAAAAACAAATAGGGTAAACGCACTTATCCCCATCATGTGTAGACTAGCCTTTGTCTTAACAAAAAGTAGCAGTAGAGCAATTAGCGTACTGAATAATGCCCCTAACAGGAAAAAATGTAACTGCATATAGCGTTCGACCGTTATGCTGTTCCGAACCAAGAGTATAATCAAAAAGCATTGGATCAGTAAAGGCAACTTGCGCTCAGATAATGTAGGAGCCATAATGGACCCAATTTTCCCTGAATAACGTAGTATAAAAAAAAACAGTAGCGGAATAAGTATTGTAATACCTGTAATCTGGAATAATATAAAGTATTTTTCTTGATTTCCGAAATTGGAATTATTTAAAAAGAGATAATATAGAGTAGCATAAACCGGAATAAATACGGGATGAAAAATATATGAAAATACGGGCAGTAGTTTTTTCAAGACTTCTTTAATTGAGTTAGCCGAACAAATATAGGGAATATGGAAAAAAGAGCCGCTAAATTATCTTCTTGATTTGAAGATAGAGTTAAAAGGAGTTCTTGTTTTTTAATAGCCTTTTGAGGCGCTACTAATTCGTGAATTCCGCACTCGTAGTGCCTACATATTAAAAAGAAGTGTTATTTTTGAGGAAGTTTCGTAAAAGTGGTTTTTATTAAGAAAAACTAAATATCTGAGACTAGTTTTTAAATTTTATAACAAATTAGCGTTTATCGCATTACATATAAATGAGCATATCACTAAAACATATTATTCCAGTTCTTAATGCCCAATGGATTGGAAATGGTTCGGCAGCAGAAGTGGACACGGTTTCTATTGACAGTCGTTCTTTGCAAAATGGTCCCTATAGCTTGTTTTTTGCCTTGGTTGGACCCAATAATGACGCCCATGTCTTTATTACTGATCTCATTGAAATTGGTGTGCAGAATTTTGTGGTGAGCTATATCCCGGCAGAATGTAAGGGAAAAGCAAATTTTATGGTGGTAGAAAACACACTGGATTCATTACAACAGTTTGCAGCTTATTACCGCTGTCTTTTTGAGTTCCCAGTTATTGGTTTGACCGGAAGCAACGGTAAGACGATTGTAAAGGAATGGTTGAATTTCTTGTTGAGTCCCGATTTTAATGTGATCAGAAGCCCGAAAAGTTACAATTCACAGGTAGGTGTTCCTCTGTCTGTTCTTGCCATAAATGAAAAGCACAATCTTGGGATTTTTGAAGCGGGAATTTCTACAGTGAGTGAAATGGATAAGCTAGAAGCGATAATTAAACCCACAATAGGAATCCTCACAAACATTGGTCCGTCACATGATGAAGGCTTCAGTAATTTAGAACAAAAAATAAAAGAAAAACAACTTCTTTTTAAGCATGCAGAGGTGATTATTTATCAAAAAAATAATCTTGTAGACAAATGTATGTTGCCAAAAACAAAAACATTTAGTTGGAGTTTTGATAAAGAAACAGCTGATGTTTTTGTGTTTAAAAAAGAGACGATAAATCAGAGCACGAATCTCCACTATAAATACAAAGGAAATCCATATGAATTAAAGATTCCGTTTGAGGACAAAGCATCGATAGAAAATACTATTTCTTGTTTAATGTTACTTTTGTATCTTGACTATGACATTGCTACAATTCAGTCCAGAATGTTATTGTTGTTTCCGGTTGAAATGCGTTTAAAGGTCAAAACTGGAATCAATAATTCGAGTCTCATTGATGACAGTTACAGCTCTGACTTTCAGTCTTTAAAAATAGCGCTTGATTTTCTAGAGAGCCAAAAACAGTTTCAAAATAAGACGGTTATTCTATCGGATATTTTTCAAAGTGGTTTGTCAAATGAGGAGTTGTATTCGCAGGTATCTGAGTTGATTGTTTCCAATAATATTAGTCGGATAATTGGGATAGGGGAAACGATCTCTGAATTTAAAGATAGATTTGCGAATTGCATCACATTCAAGAATACGGCTGAATTTGTTTCTAATTTTGAAAATTTAGATTTTGCCAATGAGACCATTTTGATAAAGGGTGCGCGTTCTTTCGAATTTGAGGAAATCGTTTATTTACTGGAAGAGAAGACACATGAAACTGTACTTGAAATTAATCTGAACGCCATCAGTTATAACCTGAATTTTTTCAAATCAAAGCTGAAGCCTAATGTCAAAGTTATGCTGATGGTAAAAGCATTTGGATACGGGAATGGTGGACTAGAAATTGCCAAATTACTCGAGCACCATAAAGTAGATTATTTGGGCGTGGCCTTTGCCGATGAGGGAATTTCGCTAAGAAATGGGGGTATTCATTTGCCGATAATGGTCCTTAATCCGGAGAACACTAGCTTTTCGGCTATTATCCAACATCAATTGGAACCGGAAATTTATTGTTTAAAAGGCTTGCACGCTTTTTTAAAAATTGCTAAATACAAAAACCTAAAGCACTTTCCCATTCATATCAAGTTGGATACTGGGATGCATCGTTTGGGTTTTGAAGAAGATACCGTTGAAGAGCTTATCGCGACCCTAAAAGGAAATGACAATGTAAAGGTAAAAAGTATTTTATCACATCTTGCAACAAGTGATGATGTTAAGCACCGTGATTTTACCGTTTCACAGATACAGTTATTCGACAAACTATCATCAAATATGATAACCGAATTAGGAATAGATCCTATCCGTCATATTTTGAATACTTCAGGAATAAGTAATTACCCTGATGCACAATTTAATATGGTTCGATTGGGAATAGGTTTATATGGCGTTTCAAATGATCCCTCAGAACAAAAATATTTAGAAAATGTAGGTACCCTGAAATCGGTTATTTCCCAAATCAGGACTATATCCACTGGAGAGAGTGTAGGTTATGGCCGGAAATTCATGGCTGAAAAAACAACAAAAGTCGCCACGATTCCAATTGGTTATGCCGATGGAATTTCGAGAGCTTGGGGAAACGGAATTGGATTTGTCAGTATTAAAGATAAAAAAGCAAAAATTATAGGGAGTATCTGCATGGATATGCTAATGGTCGATGTAACTGAAATTGAATGTACCGAAGGAGATCGTGTAATTATTTTTGGCGAAAACCCAACGGTTTCTTATATAGCCAAAAAACTGAATACAATACCCTATGAAATACTTACTAGTATCTCGCAGCGGGTAAAACGTGTTTTTTATCGATAAAACGGTACTAATGATAAGGTAATTTAGTTTTTCAAATTAATTAAAATAACAATGCATGGGGTTTTTCAGTGATTTTAGAGCATCTTTAATGAAAGGTGATGTGTTAAGTCTAGCAACTGCGGTAGTAATAGCTGGTGCTTTTGGCAAAATTATAAGCTCTGTTGTTAATGATGTGATTATGCCTGTTATAGGCTTAATGACTGGAGGAATTGATTTTACGCAAAAATTTTTCAGCCTCGATGGCAGTAGATATGACAGTTTAGAAGCCGCGCAACATGCTGGTGCAGCTGTTATTGCTTACGGAAATCTGTTACAAGCTACTATAAATTTTGTCATAATCGCATTTTTTGTTTTTGTAATACTAAGAGCCGCAGAGAAAATGAAAAAGAAAGAAAAAGTTGTAGCTGCGGCTGCAGTTCCTGCTGGACCAAGTCAGGAAGAGTTACTTATTCAAATTAGAGACCTACTTAAAAAATAATCCTGCTTTACATTCAATGTAGTAGAATTATTTTCCTATTCAGGCATGCATTTATTCAAGAATAAGATCCTTTTTAGGATAATATTGCATGGCTAATAGAGCTAATGGCAAGCACCAATTTGCAGATCGCTCAACGAACTCTATAAACGGATCACCAGATAATGGACGACTCAATGCCGTTAAAAACGCCCAAAATGTAGCCCAAATTAAGATGCTCCGGATTGGAAAAAACAGCGCAATAATAGCAACTACTATATCCATGAGCCCGATAAAAGGCATAATGAAAATTGCTTGAGTCGTAGAGAAGCCAAAAGTAGTTAGTAATGGAATCCATTTGGGGTTTACCCCAATTGCAACAATTCCGTGACCTAAAAAAGTACCAAAAACCCCAACTCTAGCAATTAATTCTAACTTATTTGTATTGACTAATTTTGTTATTGTTTTCATTTTTTTTATAAAAAGCCAAAACCTCTTGGGTTAATTTCAAGGGGTTTTGACTGGTTAAGTTAAAATTATTTTAAAATAATCAAAGAGCTATCTTTTTGATTACCTACGCTAAGTTCAAGGTTGTATACACCTCTTTGGTATTTAGCAACATTAGTACTAAAAGAAAATAGCTCGTTCGTTTTTTCTGCTTTTTCATTCATGATTACTCGTCCATTTAAATCAAATATTCTGATATTAACTGTTCCTAAGTCCGGAGAACTATATTCTAACGATATATTGTCAACTACTGGGTTTGGATAGACTTTAATAGGATAAAAATTTTGATTAACATCTGATGTTCCTAAGGTAGCTTTGCTGATACAGAATTCGTCCAATATATTATTATTCTCGTCAAAAGCGGTGGTGCAAATACTGTTTTCAGTTACCTCAAATTTACAGAAATTATAGGATGTTTTATATGTTTCGATAAACCACATAGGGACTCCTGGATACAAAGGAGCTCCTGCTCCACCACAAACTATTTCACATCTTCCATCGGTTGGGCCGCTACCATAACTAGCAACAGCAGAGGTGGTGCTTATATTTCTATTAATTGGTTTTGAACGTTCGTACATGTGATCGTGACCATTAACTACAAAGTCAACTCCATAGTCATCAAATGCTTTCCACCAAGTATCAAAATAAGCATCCATTTCTCCATAATGGGTCCCAATCGTGTAGAAAGGTTTGTGGAAGAAAATAATTTTCCATTTTTTGTCCGAATTGGCTTCCAATGTGCTTAACAACCACTTGTATTGGGTGTCACTGTCCGGATCTTCTGAGTTTAATGAAATAAACACAGCATCCCCATATGTAAAGGAATAATATAAGTTCGTTCCATTAACTGGTTCTGATTTTGGAAATTCAAAAATGTTGCTGTAGGTAGGAACGCTTTCGGCATCATGATTTCCTAAAGCATGGAAAACCAAATTATTATCAATAAACGTTTTTCCGTAATCAAACCAATCGTTCCACTCTGAGTTCGCACCACCATCATCTACAATATCTCCATTAAAAATAGTGAAGTCTGCTTTTTTAGAATCAGCTAATGTTGCTATTTGACTCCAAATATCTAAACCAGATCTACTGTCGCCAATAGCTAAAAATGTGAAGTCAGTTGTGTTTAAAGCGGGAGCAACACTATATGTTTTTCCAGCTGTCCAAAAATCCGCAGCGGAATCATATAATTGATAATATATTGTTGCGTCTGGGGTAACCGATTCAAAGGTATATTTAAAGAATTTATCCTCGTATCCATCACGTATTTCTGCCGAAAAAACGCCTTGTTCGTATGCTTCAGTATAGCCCCATTTAATTTTGTCGGCAGTACTAGTATTTCTCCAGGTAATTGTCAATCCTTCTAGAGGGTTGACATTACTTCCCCAACGAACGTGTTTTATTTTTAGGTTTCCAATCAATGAGAAATCAAAACTCATATCCTCACTTATTGCAAGGCTTTGATGAATTTCGACGGCAATAGTATTTGTTCCATCTACGAAGCGAGATTCTGCTAATGTTAGGTTTTTAGTAAGAAAAACAGCTCCGTCATCTGTACAAGGAATTGTTGTTTGAGTATTATAAGTGACTGGTCCAACAGGCATATTGTCTCTGTAAACTTCAAGTCCGTTTATATATACGATAACACCATCATCTCTTTTTACATTTAGGTCATAGGATATATACCCAGCTGCTTTTTCTATTTCGAAGGTTTTTCGAAAATAAGTAGTAATGTATTTGTTTGTAGCGCTTGGCCCAAAACTAACAATTGTATTTTCATCACCATCACCATATCCTAATTTTGCATTACCGGATGCCCAAGTTGCATCATTAAAACTTTTCTCTTTCCAGTTTGTTCCTTGATCAGAACCGTTGTCTAAAAATTTCCAGGAAGAACCTGAAGGAATTAGGGTTGCTTGAGCAATAGTAGACTGAGCTAATATGCAAAGCAAAAATGAATAAATAATAGTTGTAAAACTTTTCATAGTGTAAGTTATTTTGCGCAAAACTAAGCTTTAGATGTTAAACAGCGGGCAATGGTGATTTAACATAAGGTTATCAAATTAGCTCCAATATTAATATAAAGTTCATGCGAGGCTAGAAAAATGTAAGTGGAAAATTGATTCAGTAGCAAGTAAATTGATTTGGCAATTATCAAAAAAATCACAAAATTGAGCGCAAAGGACAATTTCATTTTCAGGTTTTGTGATTATTTTAACCCTAGTTATCACTACTTTTGTTGTTCAAAAAGTAAACTATCATATTATGAAAATTGCTGTTGTAGGCGCTACTGGAATGGTTGGCGAAGTAATGTTAAAAGTATTGGCAGAAAGAAATTTTCCTGTTACAGAGTTAATCCTTGTAGCTTCTGAGAGATCAGTTGGGAAAGAAATAGAGTTTAAAGGAAAAGAATATAAGGTTGTCGGTATGCAAACCGCTGTAGACATGAAAGCTGATATTGCATTGTTTTCTGCTGGTGGAGAAACTTCACTGGAGTGGGCGCCAAGATTTGCAGCAGCGGGAACTACCGTTATAGATAATTCATCCGCTTGGAGAATGGATCCCTCTAAAAAATTAGTCGTTCCAGAAATCAACGCGGGGGAATTGACAAAAGAAGATAAAATTATTGCAAACCCTAACTGTTCTACCATTCAAATGGTTTTAGTTTTAGCGCCTTTGCACAAAAAATACAATATTAAACGTGTTATCGTTTCTACTTATCAATCCATCACTGGAACGGGAGTAAAGGCCGTACAGCAGTTAGAAAACGAATATGCAGGCGTTAATGGCGAGATGGCTTACAAATATCCAATTCACAGAAATGCGATTCCACAATGTGATTCATTTGAAGAAAACGGGTACACAAAGGAAGAGATGAAACTAGTTCGCGAGACCCAAAAAATTCTTGGTGACAAAACGATTGCCGTTACTGCAACTGCGGTTCGTGTGCCTATCGTAGGCGGACACAGCGAAGCGGTAAATGTGGAGTTTAAGAATGACTTTGAGGTTTCAGATATTCAAAATCTATTACATCATACCGATGGTGTCGTGGTTCAGGATAACAATGACACCTATACTTACCCAATGCCAATATATGCACAGGGTAAAGACGATGTTTTCGTGGGTAGAATTCGTCGCGACGAAAGCCAACCAAATACGTTAAATATGTGGATTGTAGCAGACAACTTAAGAAAAGGTGCTGCAACAAATACGGTACAAATTGCAGAATATCTTGTAGCTTCAAAATTAGTGTAACCACTACAAGTACAAGGCTTAAAACCATCTCTTATATCAAATAGTTAAAAGAGATGATTTTTTTTTGGTTTTTCATACATTTGCTACGGATGAAAAAGAAGCAACGCATAATTAGTATTTCTTTGGTAGTGGCTGTTTTGTTATCAATACTTTTGCAGTCACTTCATACCTATGGGCATTTTGTGAAACAGTTTTCACAAACAGAATGCCACCACAAGTACAATGTCACTGGTGCAGACATATCACATAGTCACCATCACAGTTTTGACGACTGTAAGGTCTGTCATTTCACATTTGGTTCTTATATTTCACCAGTCGACTTCGCTTATAAACTGAATGAAAACTTCGCGAAACTTCCTTGTTTTCTTGAAACAGGAGAGACTATTATTATATTTTCTGGAAGCTTATATTCCCTCCGTGCTCCGCCAGTAAAAAACTTGGGCTAACTTTTAGCCGTTATCATTTCTTTTTATTTACTAAATAGTTCCACTCTCGGCTACATTCATTTTTGAAGCGCTGCGGGTAAGAACAATACAATCATTTTAATGAAAAAAATTATAATAATAATAATCTTGGGTGTTTCGACTATGCTGCAGGCGCAAAATACGGTGTCGGGAATTGTAACAAATATAGAAAATCAAGTTATAAAAGGGGTTTCAATTTATGTTCCAGAATTACATAAAGGAACGACAACGGATGACAAGGGAGAGTACAGTTTGACAAATCTTCCTCAAGGAAGTCTAAAGTTGAACTTTGTATTTTTAGGCTTTTCAAGCAAATATAAAACCATCCAAAAACTGGAAAAAGAAAATACATTAAATATAATGCTCGAAGAAAGCATCTTCGAAATGGATGAGGTTATCGTTTCCACTGCTTTTAATAAAATGCAATCCCAAAATGTGATGAAAGTAGAGCACGAAAGCATAAAATCCCTACAGCGAAAAGGGACGGCAACATTGATTGAAGGATTGGCAACGATTCCTGGTGTCTCTCAAGTTTCTACCGGTACATCTATTGGAAAGCCAGTTATTCGTGGATTGAGCGGAAACAGGGTTTTAGTTTATTCGCAAGGAGTTCGAATGGAAAATCAACAGTTTGGTGATGAACATGGTTTAGGATTAAATGATGCCGGAGTAGAAAGTGTAGAAGTCATCAAAGGACCGGCTTCTTTGCTGTACGGCTCAGATGCACTGGGTGGAGTGCTGTATTTCAACCCAGAAAAATTTGCCGATGCCAATACTTTTAAGACAAATTTCAGCCAGAAATTGTTCTCTAATACTTTGGGTACTAATTCGTCGTTGGGGTTAAAAACGTCTACCGATAATTGGAAATTTCTAGTACGAGGCACCTACAATACTCATTCTGATTATAGAATTTCTGGAGGAGATCGGGTAACAAATACCCGGTACAACGAAACGGATTTCAAAACGGCTATCGGCTACAGTGATTCTAATTTTTCTTCTGTACTAAGATACAACTATAACAATCTGGATCTAGGAATTCCTGAAGACGGAATAGGGGACCAAACTTCGAGTAAAAATACTGTCTTTCCCAGACAAGGCGTTTTCAATCAGTTGTTTAGTTTGAATTCGATTTTCTATTTCAAGGACTCTAAACTAGATGTTGATTTAGGATATATTGCCAATGATCGTTCTGAGTTTGCAGATAGTGATGTTGCCGGTTTACACATGAAACTAAAAACGGTCAACTATGATGCAAAATACCATTTACCCAACACGGGTAAGCTGGAATCGATTGTAGGAATACAGGGAATGCATCAGACCAATACTAATTTTGGTGAGGAATATTTAATTCCAGATGCACTAACTAATGATTTTGGTGTTTTTGGAACAGTAAACTTCGAATGGGAAACCAATGTTTTACAAGCTGGTTTGCGATTTGACAACAGACAAATTACGACTGAAGAAAACGGTACTCTTGGTGAAGAAGGCTATTTTAAAGCTGTGGATAAGTCTTTTGACAGTTTCAATGCTTCTTTGGGTTACAAAACGTTGTTGATGACAGGCATGACTTTACGCCTGAATGTAGCTTCGGGATTTCGAGCGCCAAACTTGGCTGAACTAACCTCTAATGGAATTCATGAAGGGACGAATCGCTACGAAGTGGGCAACAGTGATTTGAAAACGGAGCAAAACGTGCAAACGGACTTGAACTTAGAATACAACAATAGTCACTTTGAGTTTTTTGCCAATGGTTTTTACAACCACATCAACAATTATATTTATACAGCCTCCGCAGGAACTCAAATAAATAACAATGATGTTTTTGAGTATATTCAGAACAATGCCAAGTTGTACGGAGGTGAAGTTGGACTGCATTTTCATCCGCATCCATTAGATTGGCTACATTATGAAACCAGTTTTGAAACCGTTACGGCTACGAAACAAAACGGGGATTATTTGCCATTGATTCCTGCAAATAATTGGAATAACACTATTAGAGCTGAATTCAAGATCAAGAATTGGCTGCAGGAAGGTTTTGCCAGCTTTAATGTAAACACCACTTTAAACCAAAATAATGTAAGCGGTTTTGAGACTAAAACCAATGGCTATACTTTAGTGAATCTGGGCTTAGGAGGAACGGTGAAAGTGAATAAAACAGCTTTTGATGTCAACCTAAATGGAAATAATCTATTGGATAAGAGCTATATTGCACATCTTTCTAGACTTAAAACGGATGGCATTCCAAATATTGGAAGAAACGTGGTTCTGGGAGTCAATTTTAATTTGTAGTGTTTTGTATTTATAAAAAGTAACAGAATTTAAATACACTAACACAAGGTAGTAATAGATTAGTCTATGTTTTGTATTTATAAGGCATAAACTCAATTTTTATCTTGATTTTGTGCTTTATCTTATTTAAATCTAATTATTGTGTTGTATATTTGTTTAACGAAAGGTAATTAAGATTAAACAAAATAATAATTGCAATTTTCTTTCAGTTTTAATTACAAAACAAACAATACTGCAAAACTAGACGAAGAAACTACGAATAAAAACCAATTATTGTGATTAAAACTGCTGTAAATATTGTTTGGTTCAAGCGAGACTTACGTTTTATAGATAACGAAGCTTTATTTAGTGCTCACAATTCTGGTTTGCCATTGCTGTTGATTTATTGTTTTGAACCTACAGTCATGAATTCACCAGACTCTGATGTTCGTCATTGGCGTTTTATATATGAATCCATTCAAGATTTGCAAGCGAAGTTAAAAACAACAAACGCTACGCTCTATTTTTTCCACAATGAAGCGCAAACCGTTTTTTCAGAGTTGCTAAAGAAATATGAGATAAAAACCGTTTTTTCACATCAGGAAATTGGTAACAAAGTAACTTTTGATAGAGATTTAGCGTTGTGTGATTTTTTCAAAGAAAATAATATTAGTTGGAAAGAATCGCAAATGCACGGGGTAATACGGAAATTAAAATCAAGGCAAAATTGGGATAAACGCTGGGAGAATGTCATGCGTGCCGAACCAAAGATACTCAATGAAGCTCATCTGAACTTGATAACCCTTGATGAAGATGTGCTGCAAGTTTTAAAAGGAAAGGGACTTCCAGAAGAAATCACATCCAGGAATAAAAATTTTCAGCAAGGCGGCGAACAGCTGGCATGGAGATATCTAGATAGCTTTGTAAAAGAGCGATATGTCAATTACAGTAAACATATTTCTAAACCCGCTTTGAGCAGGAAAGGATGCAGTCGCTTGTCTCCTTATTTGACATACGGGAATATTAGTATGCGTATGATCTACCAATATACCAATCAGCATTATGAAAACTCTAAGAATAAACGAGCCATTCTTAATTTTGTTTCCAGACTGCATTGGCACTGTCACTTTATACAGAAATTTGAAGACGAATGCCGCATGGAATTTGAAAATGTAAATTCTGCGTATGATATGTTAATCAAACCCAAAAATGAAGTCTATATCAAGGCTTGGCAAGAAGGAAGAACGGGAGTGCCCATTGTAGATGCCTGCATTCGGTGTTTGATTGCTACGGGTTACATTAATTTTAGGATGCGAGCAATGATTGTTTCGTTTTTCACCTTTAATTTATGGCAGGACTGGCGAGAATTACACTTTCTGGCAAGACAATTTTTGGATTACGAGCCTGGAATTCATTATCCTCAAATCCAAATGCAATCTGGGACAACAGGTATCAACACCATTCGGATTTATAGTCCGATAAAAAACTCCGAAGATCACGATACAGATGGCGTTTTTATCAAACAATGGTTGCCTGAACTGGCCGAAATCCCAGTAAATTTGATTCATGAGCCTTGGAAGCTAAATTTAATTGAACAACAATTTTATAACTGCGAGATAGGAACCGACTATCCTGAACCAATCGTAAATATTGAAGAAACTAGAAAGTATGCCAGTGACATTGTTTGGAGTTTCAGGAAAAAAGACGAAGTGAAAGTGGAAGGAAAACGAATTTTGAAAAAGCATGTTTCTAATCCGAATCGAAAAACAAAAATAAAAAAAACATAATGACTATTTTTTTAAAAGCACAATGGGAAAATATTATCATGGCCAATTATGAAATTGATGCTGAAATATTGATTCCTTACTTACCGAAGGGCGTAGAGCTTGATTTATATAAAGGTAAAGCATACGTAAGTTTAGTTGGTTTTATGTTCAAAAAAACTAAATTATTCAATGTTTTGATTCCTTATTTTGGCACTTTTGAAGAAATAAATTTGCGTTTTTATGTAGTCCGAAAGGAAGGAAACAAACTCAAACGAGGGGTAGTTTTTATTAATGAAACCATACCGTACCCTATTGTGGCATGGATGGCTAATAAACTCTATAAAGAACATTATACGGTGGTACCAACAAAACACGAAATAAGTAAGGAGAAGAACAATCAAAAAGTAAAATTTGAATGGTTGTTGAACAAGAGATGGAATAGTATTTATGTAGAGGCAGGAACTGAAGCTAGGGGTATGAAAGAAGCAACTTTAGAAAAATTTATCTACGAACATTATTATGGTTACACTAAAATTGATGAGCATCGTAGTGAAGAATACAAATTGCAACATCCAAGTTGGATGGTTAATGAAGTAATAGATTATAAAATTGATTGTGATTTTGGAGCTATGTATGGTGAATCATTTTCAGTTTTGAATTATTCAAAACCAGAAGCAGTTTTTATCGCTGAAGGTTCATCAGTAGGAATAGAATGGAAAAGGAACCGACTAAATTTTGATAATGAAAGGCATTAAAAAACAGAACTTACCAAGCAAAACATGTATCGTTTGTCAAAAACCATTTACATGGCGTAAGAAATGGGAGAAAGTTTGGGACGAAGTAAAATATTGTAGCGATAAATGTAGAATGAATAAGTCAAAATGAAAAAAACAGTACGATTAATTCTTGGTGATCAGTTGAACAGTAATCATTCGTGGTATGAAACCGTTGATGATTCCATTACTTATGTAATGATGGAGATTCGCACTGAAACTGATTATGCAGCACATCATATTCAAAAAGTTCTCGGTTATTTCTCTGCAATGCAAGCTTTTGCGGCAGATCTAAATGTAAAAAAACACAATGTAATTTACATTTATTTAAATGATGAAGATAACCTGCAATCCTTTGATAAAAACATTGATTTTTTAATTGCTAAAAATAGTTTTAGTCATTTCGAATATCAATTTCCCGATGAATATCGAGTTGATGAACATTTAAAGGATCTCTGCAAAACACTTTCGATTTCGCATTCAGTTGTAGATTCTGAACATTTTTTTACCACAAGGGAAGAATTAGGAATCTTTTTTGAAGGCAAAAAAACATTTCTGTTAGAAAGCTTTTATCGTGCGATGCGAAAAAAGCATGATGTTTTGATGGAAGCAGGAAAACCAGTAAATGGTCAATGGAACTTCGATAGTGAAAACCGAAAAAAATTACCAAAAAATCATAAACCAACACCAGCATTTGTTTTTAATAATGATGTTTCTGGAGTTCTGAATGAAGTTAAGAAGACCAATATTAAAACTATTGGGAGTGTTGATGCTGAAAATTTTGTTTGGCCCATAAACAGAGAGCAATCCTTAGTTTTGTTAGACTTTTTTATGGCAGAATGTTTGCATTTATTCGGAAGTTATCAAGACGCAATGACGCCTAATGAATGGTCCTTATATCATTCCAGAATTTCGTTTTCGATGAATATAAAAATGATTTCTCCACAAGAAGTTATTGATAAAGCAGTTAAAGAATGGCAAAAAAGACCTGATGAAATACAATTTAATCAACTAGAAGGTTTTGTCCGTCAGATTATAGGATGGCGCGAGTACATGCGAGGTATTTATTGGCTCAAAATGCCTGAATATGCTTCCTTAAATTATTTCAATAATCAAGAAAAGTTACCTGAATGGTTTTGGACAGGCGAAACAAAAATGAATTGCGTAAAAGACGCTATTAATCAGAGTTTAGATTATGGGTACGCACATCACATACAAAGGCTAATGATTACAGGGAATTTTGCGCTCTTGGCGGGAGTTAACCCTGACGAAATTGATGCTTGGTACTTAGGAATATATATCGATGCCATCGAATGGGTGCAAATTACAAATACCCGCGGTATGAGTCAGTTTGCCGATGGTGGAATCGTAGGAACAAAACCGTACGTAAGTTCTGCGAGCTATATAGACAAGATGAGTCATTATTGTGGTTCCTGTTTTTATAAAAAAGCGATTAAAACAGGTGAAAAAGCCTGTCCGTTTAATAGTTTGTACTGGAATTTCTATGATAAAAACGAAGATAAATTAGGCAAAAATCCTCGGATTGGGATGATGTATAATGTGTGGCGAAAAATGCAACCCGAAGCTAAAATTGCCATGCTAGAACAAGCAGATTACTATCTAAAAAATATAAATAAATTATAATGAAAACGGCTATAGTTTGGTTTAAAACGGATTTACGATTATACGATAACGAAGCACTAATCAAAGCAATTGAACAGGGTGAACAAATTTTGCCTATCTACTGTTTTGATGATTCTCATTTTGAAATAACCCAATATGGTTTTAAAAAAACAGGCAGCTACCGAACGCAGTTTTTACTAGAATCATTAATAGATTTAGATGCTAACTTACGTAAAATGGGTTCGGGTTTACTTATTTTGAAAGGAAAGCCAGAAGTTGAAATTCCAAAAATTGTGGAAGAATATAAAGTTCATAAAATTTTTGCGGAACGTGAAGTAGCATGGGAAGAGAAACGAACAGAAAAACTGGTTCAAACGGAACTTTTCAAATTGCGTTGCGAACTAGAAAGCTTCAGCACTAGTACATTATATCATGCAGTAGATTTACCGTTTTCGATAAAGGACATTCCTGATGTTTTTACCAAGTTCAGAAAAAGGATAGAACAAGATGCGACAGTGAGGGTTACTTTTGAGAAACCATTTATGATAGAATCTCCAGGCATCCCTGAAATGAAGTTGCCAACCCTAGCAGAGTTGGGTCTAGAATTCTCTAAAATTGATTCTCGGGCCGCAATTCATTTTAAAGGAGGAGAAACAGAGGCAATGAATCGATTAAATCATTATTTTTTTGAAACAAAAAGCCTGTCTAATTATAAGGAAACGAGGAATGGAATGGTTGGCGAAGATTATTCGTCAAAATTTTCCGCTTGGTTGGCTTTGGGCTGCATTTCGCCAAGAACAATTTATCAGGAAATTAAAAGTTACGAAAATGAAAATGGCGCCAATGAGTCTACATATTGGTTGGTTTTTGAATTGTTGTGGCGTGATTTTTTTCGATTTATGTTCAAGAAGCACCAAACTAAATTTTTCTTATACTCAGGAATAAAAACCGAAAGCGTAAATTCAAGATCATTGAATGAGAAGTTAGTATCTCAATGGAGCAGTGGAGCTACTGATTCCGACTTTATCAATGCAAA
>JBLIKQ010000008.1:0-54969 GCA_047635475.1 Porticoccaceae bacterium | reverse complement strand
AAAAGCAAACCCTACTGCTTGAAGGAGATGTTTGTACTTATAATACTTTTATCGAAAAAGGAGTTTTACGCTCTTATACTATTGATGAGAAAGGAAATGAACATATTGTGCAGTTTGGTTTTGAAGGCTGGTGGATTACTGATTTGTCCAGTTATTTAACGGGAGCAAACTCTACATATACTATAGAAGCAATTGAAGATTCAGAATTATTACTGTTAACTACTGCAGCAAGAGAAGAATTAATGGTTCAGTTACCTGCTTTTGAGCGCTATCAAAGGCTCTTGTTGCAGAACGCCTACATTGCATTGCAAGCGAGAGTTAATTCAGCGTTGAATTTAACAGCTGAGGAAAAATACTTGAAATTAACAGCTTCTTACCCTAACATTATAGCTCGAGTGCCGCAACATATGGTCGCATCTTATCTGGGTCTTACTCCTGAGACGCTAAGTCGTATTAGGAAACAAATCACGTTACGTAAATAAACTTGATTTAGATCAATACCATTTCTTATTCTAACTCAATGGAGCTATTATACTTCCTGAAGTACCTTTGTATTATAAAACAGGAAACGATGGAAAATATAAAAACAATAGCCGTGATTGGTGCTGCTGACAAAAGAAATTTCGATGTACTTAGAGAGTTGTCTGAGCGATACCAGCTGTTATTATTTGATAAAAACCCAAAAGCATTATCAGATATCTACGACTCGCTTTTAGCAAACAATCACAATATTAATATCGAAAAAATGTCTTGCGCTACTGATGCGAGTTGGGAAGCAGATATCATCATTCTTTCTGGCTTTTGCATTAACGATGAAGAAATTGTGCGAAAGGTAAAGAAGGTTGCAACGGCTAAGATTATCATTATTATGGAAAATGATGATGAGTTTACTAAGTCTATAAATAGCCAAGTTAGCTTTGACCTTATTTTTCCTCACTCCAAAATTGTAGAGATAATAAACCTTAATGCGGACGAAAGAGTCGAGAAGGAATTTCTTTTGGAGGGTCACGATTCCTATGCTTTAGATCGTGTTTCAAATATTTTAGAGAGAATGGGTTTCAATACTTATGTATCACAATTAAATTAATAGAAACAGAAAATAAACATCATGAGTAATCCAATTTTATGACGTCCTTTAAATACTCCTGACCCAAGCACTTTGTGTGCTTTTACCGCTAAGGGATACAATGATTATCCTAAAATGAATGAATAATATAGCTGACGAGAATTTGATTTGTGGAGAGGGTTTTGCAGTTTTTATCATTCGATGCCAATGATGCAATAGCTGCAATGTTTGTATATTAAATAATAAACCTTTATTGTGTAAAAAGCCCCAAATTGGGGCTTTTTGATTTTTTATACCGATTGATGGTTTTCAATACTATTATTTGGATATTATTTCTTCATACTCTACGTCTTCAGTGTTATCGCTATTGTTTTTCTTTTTTGGTACGGCGCAACCATTCGCTGCACAACAACCAGTATTTGTAACGACCGGATATAATAGGAAAGCAGCTAGAATACCAGAGAGTATACTCTGGGTTTCAAAAGCCTGGATGCCTATGTAAACGCCTAATCCAAGACGAACGAAGCGCATGAAATTCCAGTCAATTAATAAAGTTTGTATGTTCATTATAGTTTGTTTTGCAGGCTACTCCAGCTACCGCCATTATATACTTGCGTGAAACCATTTGATTTTAAAACGCTTTTTGCTGATGCGCTTCGCATTCCTGACGCACAACAAGTGATAACTGCAGTCTCTTTTTTTAGTTTAGAAATGTGTTTTGATAATTCGTTTAATGGAGCGTTTATGGAACCTTTGATATGTCCTTGCTGGTATTCGTTAGGGCTACGTACATCGAGTATTAGAGCTCCCTGTTTTACCAATGCCGTGTAATCTACTTTAGGTCCGAAACCAAATAATTTTTTTAGTGTATTTATCATTTTATTTTGTTGCTTGAGATTTATAATAATTAACGTCTAACCACCCACCACCATTGTAGCATTCAATTCCATGTTGAGAAAGAAAATGCTGGGCTTGACCACTTCTGTTGCCAGAAGCACAACAAAGTATTAATGGTATTTTTAGGTTTTTTAATTCTTCGATACGTTCAGGAATTTCATTTAATGCTATGTTTATTGATCCCACGACATTGCCTCCCATGAATTCAGTATGCGATCGCACATCTACGATTGTTCCTTGGTTTTCTTTGATTATTTGTTCAATACTCATTTTCTATGATTTTATTTATATTTAAAAAAAGTACTTTCGTTGTATAATTGTTTGAACATTGAATTACAGTGACAGTTGCTTTTACAGTACAAAAGTACCGCATCTAAAAAGCTTTCACAGTAACATTTGTTACACAAGAATGTTTATTGGGAAGAATTTTATTTTTTCTTATCTAAAATAGTATACTTATTCAATAAGAATATGGAGTGTGCAAGTTGGGAATCAAATTTGGCACAAAAAAAGCCTCTACAAGACAGGCTTTACAGTAATGAATTCAGTAAATCCTTAGCTTTTAGGGTTGGTAATGCTATCTGTTTTAAATGCTTTCGGATTGATGGAAGTAATCGCAATTCCTGTTAACGCAGCGTCTGCTTTTTTCTCTTGCTCTAAAGATATTGCAAGTAAGTTGGCCGCTTTAGTTTCTCCAAGTGTTTTCGAAAAAGCGTACCAGGTGCCATATGTTGCTATTTCATAGTGCTTCACTTTTTGTTTTGATACAATAATACTGGCATCGCGAACTACACCCACATCAGTTTTGCTTACGAGGTCGTCACTTTCTTTTAAAATTTCTTCCATAGCATCGCATTTTTTTGCCTATAGTTTAATCCCTGTTACATCAACTATTTTTTCCAGTCGAGAACCATGTTCATTTGTTTCTGTCAAGTGATTCTTTAAAGTATTTACCAATTCTGGAGTTGATGCATTTTTCATCATTTTGGGTTAATTTAGACTCAATATTTGTTCAGCATAGTAAATATCTTTTAGTCCAACTTCAAATAAATCTCTCAATCCGTGTGCCGCATTTGCTTTTCCTTTTGGTGTTGCTTTTGAGGCTTCTTGATTTCTAGTTGTAGGCGCCATAATTTTTGTATTTTAGATATTAATTTTTTTTAGTAATTCAATAATGACTAAATCTTTTCAAGTTCTCAGTAATCTGTTATTTATTATTTTTTTAAAACTATTTACATTTTTTTTACGGGCTATGCCTACGTTAAAATCAGAAAAAAATATTTTGCAAAAAACTGATAACGAATTAAATGAGTTAGAAAAATAACTTACTTAACGAATATTAATAAAGGGATTTCTTTAGAATAACAATCTATGTGTCTTTTAAACTGCATTGCTGTATTGATTTGCAGTAAAATCACGAAATACTCAACTGCATTTTTTTTACTTAGTATGAAGTCAGAAAATGGATTTTTTTTAACGCAAAAACCTCGATTTCCCCTTAAGTATAAGAGATAATCGAGATTTTTTTCAGGCCCTAAAAGTCCAGAGTTCTATTGTTAAGTGTACTTTTTTTAGTTTAAAGTTGTTTCTCCATTTGCTCAAGCATTTTAATTATTTTATCCAGCTTATGTATTTCAATATTATTCAGCTTCGTAGCCAGTTCTTCAATTTTGAGCTTTGCTTCAAGATTGGTTTGGTAATCTGCTTGCGCGTGGACTCTATCCCTTTCATTTTGTCTGTTTTGAGACATCATAATAATTGGAGCTGCATAAGCGGCTTGGGTAGAGAATACTAGATTTAGTAATATAAAGGGATAGACATCCCAATGTTGAATAAGAGCCATGGTATTTGGACCCATCCACAGAATGACTAAAACGGTTTGTATGATTATAAACCGCTAAGACGCCTTGCTACTCGCTACGGCATCGGCGAAACGATTACCAAATTCTAATGTTTCATGATGTTTTTCATGCCAGTTTTTTCTTTTGAACATTTTTATTTTATTAAGGATTGTTATTTAATAGTAGAGTTCTCGTTTAATGATGTTTTCGAATATTATATCAATTTCTGATAGTTTTAAAAAAAGAAACTATTCCAGTTTTTTCTTGTAGATGTTCCTGTGGGACAATATGATTAGTAGGGTCATTAGAATTAATGATACTATTGAAGCACTTAAAGTTCCCAGGTCCATGCCTCCCTTAGTAATAGGCTTTGTTAAAAAATCACCAAACATGGCTCCAAAAGGGCGTGTGAAGATGAAGCTTATCCAAAAAAGAATAATGTGATTGATTTTAGTCGCATAATGCAATACAACAACAATGATAATTATACCAGCGGTAATAAATGCCCCATTCATATAGCTGAGACCAACAACATTACTTAAATAATCTCCAAAAGCAGTGCCTAAACTATTTGAAAAAAGGATGGCAATCCAGTAATAAATTTCCTTGTTCTGATCCGTAATTGGATAAACATTTAAGTTTTTGAATTTTTTATACCAAAGCAGTAAAGTCAGCACTAAACCAGAAAACAATAATAGACTACCCATAGTGTATCCTAAATGCAAAGTCCTATCAATGAAATCTGAGATTTCAGTTCCGAAGGTGGTGGTAGCAATTATAACCAGCCAGTAAAACAAGGGGACGTATGTTTTAGCATACAATTGAATAGCTAATACAAGTAAAAAGAAAACCAGAGTTACTATCAGTCCTATCGTATATCCTAGGTTTAGTGTTTGGGCTATATAATCTCCCAAAGTCTCTCCTAAGGTGGTTGCAACAATTTTCATGAGCCAAAACAGTAAACTAACTTCAGCGACTTTATTTATTTTATCCATAGGGAATTTAATGTATTTAAAAGTTCATTAGTTGCGCATTCTTAGATTAGAGTTATCATCTTTTGATAGGTAAATATAGTTTATACTTAGTTTCAGTAAATAAATGTTTGATTAAGAAATAAATCTGAGGTTTATTCAATTATAATATTCATTCGTCTATATAAAAAAGGTATTCGCCTGTATAAAAAGCTTATTCGTCGACTGTGTTGTTTTCAAACTGTAATTGCGTTGTATACTTGTGACATATTTTACTGAAAGAGATATAAAACATCAACAATATTTATTATGATTGGTTATTAAGTTAATTTAAGAAAAAGTCAGTAAATAAGCGTATTCCCCAACACAGCAGTTTGAGCTAATAACAAATCATTAAGTAAAACTTTGAAAAAACACAAAACTGGCATCTTTTTTTATAAATAGTTGCTACTATTTGAATTCGATTAAAAATTACCCCTAATTAAACTAAAAGCAGTCTCAGCCTCTATAGCCGAGGTTGTTTTTTTATTATGGTGAGTAATGATTTTAAAATAGCTTGACCTTCCTCCCAATACTCCAATTGTGAGTCCGAGTTGAGATGGCCTTTTGGGCCAATGTTAACGAAAGCGCTTCCCCATTGTACCGCTAGAAATTGCGCTCTCTCCACCGAAATGTAAGGGTCGTTTGAGCTTGTTACAACTACGGATGGATAATCTAACTTTGATGTAGGAATAGGGGAGAAATTCCATGTCTCTTCAGGTGTATGACTGCGGGAATCTACGTCTGCTGCTGCGACAAGTAAAGCTCCTGCTATTTTTTGAGTATTATTAGTTGTTGACCAATGCGCTACTAAGACTGCCGCCAGACTGTGTGCGACAATAATGATTTTGCCGTCAATAGCTGCAATTGCTTCGTTGAGCTTATTTAGCCAATCTACCAAAATAGGCTGGTCCCAGTCGTTTTGAATTACTTTTCGAGAGTTTTCATATTTATTCAGCCAAAAGTTCTGCCAATGTTCCTTGCCCGAATCTCCTAATCCGGGAACGATCAAAAGAGTATAATTTATGCTGTTTCCCATTTTTTTAAAATTTTAATTTATATATTTTTCCTTTTTTTTATTAAAAGCAATTACTTTGAATCAGTAGAAATGTTTTTGTTATTTGAATAATTCGCTTCTGGGAATGTACAATTTTATTTGATTCAACAATATGATTTTTTCGTTTGCGATTGTAATTTTTAAGCTTTCTAGCAGCGCAATTTTTTCTGTATTAACTTTAGCTTTTCCGATTATTTTTTTGAAGATGTCCAGTTATGACTAAACGGTCATTCCATTTGCCAAGCAATTCAGTCAAAGGATTTTTCTGTGTCTTTTTTATGATCTGTGGTTCCACAGACAAGTTCATTTCATTGTAGTAATAGATCCTTAGCAACTTGCGGAACTCGTGTAACGGCTATTCCTCCAAATGGGGTTGATTCAGAAAAACTTTTATTTCGTTTCGCTTTTTCAACATATAATCATCTACTTTTTGGCTGTCAACTTCATAAAGAAAAGCAACGGTTTTATTATATTTATTTTTTAGCTGTTTAATGGTCTTTTCGCTTATCAAAGAAAAAAACAACTTTTTCTCTTTCAGTTGCTGTTAAGTCAATTCAGCTCTTAATGCAACAAGTACTTTTTCCTATAGATGTTTTTTAAAGTTGGCTTCTTCAATATGGAGATCGCGTACTTTTCCGACCTGCCGAAAAATGATTTTAAATGGTTTAATCATTTTTTTCTTCTAAAT
Organism: Porticoccaceae bacterium; assembly: GCA_047635475.1. GTDB lineage: Bacteria > Bacteroidota > Bacteroidia > Flavobacteriales > Flavobacteriaceae > Flavobacterium. Next base: position 48,410 of record JBLIKQ010000008.1, on the reverse strand, counting down.
TTTTTAGATGAAAAATCGATTAAATCAAACAGAGCATCTCGTTTTTTAATTTCAACCCTAAGTTGATGAAAACTTGATGGTGTATATTTTTTTCTTGGTTTTTATAATAGGGAAAGAAGAGTCTTCATTCCGGTTTTTAGATATTTCTTGAGAACTTTTATCACTAACAAAATTAGCCAATTTTAAATGTGAAACCTAAAACCTAAATAAGCATTCAAGTCGCAGGTTTTTTTTAAAGTCTCAGTTGTTCTAGTTATTTTAAAAATCATACATTAGTAAAAAAAAATGCGTTTCACATTTCTCATATTCATACTGTTACTAGTGGGTTGTAGCTCCATAAAGATCAAGGATGTTCCCTATTTGCAGTCTTCTGATAAAACAACAGCAGTCACCCCCAATTTAAATGTTTTTATTCCTAAAAATTCCAAAAAGACACCATCTGCTGTTTTGATATTTGTTCATGGTGGGAACTGGAATAGTGGCAATAAAGAAACCTACAATTTGATGGGGAGAAACTTTGCGGCAAAAGGAGTTGTCACCGTTATACCGGATTATACTTTAAGCCCTCTTGCGGATTATGATACTATGACCAGAGAAATTGCGGCGGTAATTCAATGGACAAAAGAAAATATAAGTACCTACAATGGTGACCCGAAGCAAGTATTTATAACAGGACATTCTGCGGGGGGACAGCTGGCTGCCTTAGCGGTCATGAACCCCAAGTACGGGACTGATTCCGCAAGTATTTCCGGTATAATATTGAATGATGCAGCGGGTCTAGATATGAAACACTACCTACAGGAAAACCCTCCAACTGCTCTTGATGATTATTTAACCACCTGGACAAAAGAACCAGACAATTGGCAGCAAGCCTCTCCTATTTATTTTTTAGATAAAGATACACCGCCATTTCTTATTTACGTAGGGGATAAAACCTACCCTTCAATTAAAGTAGCAAACAGCCGTTTTGTCGCTGCATTGCTTCCCTATCAGCCTAAACTGACTCCTATTCATTTAAACAAAAAACATGTGCCTATGGTGCTGCAATATTTTTGGCCTTGGAGTAGTCGGTTTGCCGAGGTTATAGGATTTATGAAGACTAATAAAAACTAATTTGAGGAACTTGATTGCTGCCCTTAGTTGACTTTCTGCTATCTAGTTTCTAAACCGTATTTCTTAAGCTATAGTTATTTCTTGAACTGCATTTTTGGAATCCTTTATAGATTGGGCTTCATCGAAGATGCCAATGCGTTATTAGAAACAAAAAATCAGGTCTATTTTCATTATTAGGCTAGGGTAAACTACTTTATAGTTGTCTTACTGTTGAAGTCATGAATACAAACGGTAGCATACTATCATCAAAATAAAAATTATGAAAACTATTAAAACAATATTAGCAATACTATTTTTTGGAGCTCTAGCTAATTTAAATGCGCAAGAAGCTAAAGTGTCAGAAGAAACAGAAGCTAAAGTTTCACATGAAACAGAAGTAAATACCAAGCAAGAAAAAGTGTCGTATTACGAGCAAAGAGGGGCCGAGGACGCTAAATATGAGCTCCAGTTTAAAGCCGAAAGTAAAAGAGGTGAAGAATCATTTTGGAAGGAGCAAGAACAGTACGAAAGAGACCTAAAGGAAGACAATAGGCGAGCATACCGAGCTTATATGCAAGGGAAAAAAGATGCATATGCCGAGCATCACTATGATTGTGATGGGCATCACTACCACAGTGATTCATTTTATCAGCATGCAGGATTTTATTATTATGAATACGATCGTCGCAATTACGAAAGAAGCCCTAGAAGAAGCTCCAGTGATATACAGATAGGAGTATCAACGCCAAGTGTGCGACTAGGACTTTTTTAAAAATTTGAGATTGGTAAAAAAAGCGCTCTTTCTTTAAAAGAAAGAGCGCTTTTTCAGTACTAGACATTTCATATTTCTAAAAAAAAAACAAACCCCAACATTTTTAGCTTTTCTACTAAAAATGTAGGGGTTATAAACTATATGAAAAATATTCTTTGATTTCAGCTATGAGGAAACGGAGCTTTATCCTTCTATCTTGGCAGAAAGCTCAAACCATCTCTCTTCTTTATCTTCAATTTTATTATTGATGTTTTCTAATTCTTTTGCTTTGGATAAAACCTTGCTTTCTTCAACTTTTCCGTCCGTAAACAATTGTTCGATTGTTATTTTTTGAGCTTCTAAATCTTTGATTTCTTTCTCAATTTTCTGATATTCTTTTTGTTCGTTGAAAGTTAAATTCCCCGTTGGATTATTTTGCTTCCAGTCTTTCTTATCTGCTTTGTTTTCCTCTTTTTGGGCCACGTCTGTACTGTCTTCATAGGCTCTAAAATCAGAATAGTTCCCAGGAAAATCTTCGACCACACCATCTCCTCTGAAAATGAATAAGTGATCTACAATTTTATCCATGAAATACCTATCGTGAGAAACTACTAATAGACATCCAGGATAGTCCAAAAGAAAGCTTTCTAAGACGTTCAAGGTAACGATATCCAAGTCATTTGTTGGCTCATCCAGAATCAGGAAGTTAGGGTTTTGGATCAAAACCGTACAAAGGTACAAACGCTTCAATTCCCCACCGCTCAGTCTATCCACAAAATCGTATTGCTTTTTGGCATCAAAAAGAAAACGTTCTAGCAATTGTGAAGCCGAAATTAATTTTCCTTTCATCAACGGAATGAATTCTCCGTATTCCTTAATGACATCGATGACACGTTGCCCTGGTTTTGGGTTGATTCCGCTCTGTGTATAGTAGCCCACTTTTATGGTTTCTCCCATTGATACTTTTCCAGAATCCAGTGGAGTCACACCGGTCAATAAATTCAAGAAAGTCGATTTTCCAGTTCCGTTTTTCCCAATGATTCCAATGCGTTCACCACGTTGAAAATCAAAACTGAAATTGTCCATTATAACATGGTCCTTGAATTTTTTGGATATTTTGTGAAGCTCGATAATCTTGCTTCCCATACGTTCCATGTTAATTTCTAGTTCTACCTTGTTGTCCTTACGGCGACTTTGTGCTTTTTCCTTGATGTCATAAAAGTCATCCTGACGCGATTTAGATTTGGTCGTTCTCGCTTTCGGCTGACGTCGCATCCATTCCAATTCTTTTACAAATAAATTTTGTGCTTTATCAACACTGGAATTTTCGGAGGCAATGCGTTCCTCTTTTTTCTCTAAATAATAGGAATAGTTTCCTTTGTATTGGTATAATTTACCATTGTCTAGTTCGATGATTTCATTACAAACACGTTCTAGGAAGAAACGGTCGTGCGTCACCATAAACAAGGTAATATTTTCTTTGGTAAAATAAGACTCTAACCATTCAATCATCTCCAAATCCAAGTGATTTGTGGGCTCATCTAAGATCAATAAATCAGGGCGGTTGATCAGAATGATGGCCAGAGATAAACGTTTTTGCTGTCCCCCAGAAAGGTTTTTTACTTTAAGGGCGAAGTCTTCTAACTTCAGTTTGAACAAAATTTGCTTGTACTGGGTCTCAAAATCCCAAGCGTTATGCTGGTCCATCCCGTCAAAAGCCTTTTGGTAAGCTTCCTCGTCTTCCGGATTTTCTAATGCTTTTTCATAGGCTTCAATTACTTTCAATGTCTCATTATCCGAGGCGAAAATGCTTTCTTCAATTGTAAGTTCTTCCTGCAAATTATTGTTTTGCGAAAGGAAAGCCATTTTTATGCCTTTTCTTAAAACGACATTTCCCGTATCGGGTTCGTCTAGGCCGTTAATAATGCTCATAATAGTCGTTTTTCCAGAGCCATTTTTGGCAATAAAAGCGATTTTCTGGTCTTTATTAATACCAAAGGAAATGTTTTCAAAAAGAGTCCGTTCACCAAAAGATTTGGAGATATTTTCTACAGATAAGTAATTCACAAGTCTAAATTTAGGGCAAAAGTAAACTATTAAACTCGATTTGCGAATTGTTTAACGGTATCTGACTTTTTTAATCCGAATTATTATATAAGCTAACGAACTAAAAAAGCGCTTAAATCAAAGCTGTGCAGCTGTTGCGGGCTATTAATGATTGGTTTTCTGACAAAATTTTCATTAGTCAGATAATAGTTTCGGCCATTTTGGGTAGCGATACTCTCGACTTGATGAAACGGCAGCGCAATTTTAATCTTTCTCTTGTTGCCCGAAAAGAAATTGGAGTTGTTGTAATCGTACAATAGATAAATAAACGGAGAGAGTCTCTTACTGTAGCCGCTTAAGGCAATAATTTTTTTGTCTTGTACGTAGGTGGCACCAGTGATAAGTCCTTTTATATTGTACGATTCTTTCAACTGCGCGACATGATTGCCCGGAGTTTTGGGTAATGCGTAAACAGCCGTCTTTTTCTGTTTCCACTGTTTAGTAAACAAATAAATGCTGTCATCTAAAACAACAAAAGCTTCGCAGTCAAAGTCGGTCGTATTGGACTTTGATTTCCTGAAGTCGGTTTGATCCGAATACGAAAAAGAAAGGGTATCTATTTTTTGTACATTCTGTGCGAGCGATTCTTTTTCGACTCTTAAAATATGGAGGTCTAATCTGTTTCCGGAAGCATTATTTCCAAAATCCCCGATGTAGAAATAGAGACTATCCTGCGACATCTCTTCCCAGTCGGTATTGGTTATTTTTTTAAGGAGAATTTCTTTCCGAATCACGCCCGTCGTATCCAGTCCATAAAGCTTAGTGTCTCTATCGTCATTACTCGTCCACAATTGGGAATTCCAAAGTAGTAAACTCGAAGTTTCCCTCAAAACGATACTCAGCGGAACTGAAAAACTAGGCTTTATTCTTGTTCTACTATAGTTGCAACTCCCGTCATTTTGGGTCGCCAGTGGTCTGTAATTCTTCGAAAGCGAATCCGTGCATCCAAAAATTTGCGCATAGCCTTGAGCTGCTGCCACAAATAGGAACAATAAGAGTATCTTTTTCGAGTACATAAAGTGAAGTTGATTGTATCTTTTTCTCAAAAGTAAAAGATTTTGAACTATTAAATTTAAATTAAGAGCGAATCAATAGGTTTTCTGTACCCAGTTTTCACTTTTCTTAGATATGAAATTACTGTAGGCAAAAATTAAATTGACTTGCCTCATCTTTGGAGTAACAATACAAGTCTAATATTACTTTAAAAACAATTGTAATTTGATATTTGCATTTTGGAAATTCTAATAGCTATATTTGCTTTATGCAACTATCCGTAATCATTCTTAACTATAATGTCCGCTATTTTTTGGAACTCTGTGTTTTAAGTGTTGAGAACGCATTAGAACGCATTGATGGCGAAATTATTGTAATAGACAATAACTCTTCCGATGACAGTTGTACGATGATGCAGCAGCGTTTTCCGCGAGTTAAACTGATTCAAAATAAGGAGAACTTTGGTTTTTCAAAGGGTAATAATATCGGTGTTGAACAAGCCAATGGGGAGTACATTTGTATTCTCAATCCTGACACCGTTGTTGCTGAAGATACTTTTACTAAAGTGTTGGCTTTCGCCGAAAGCAAAAAAGATTTAGGAATAGTAGGGGTGAAGCTGATAGATGGAGCAGGGAATTTTTTACCTGAGAGTAAAAGAGGCACCCCAACCCCTTTCGTTGCTTTTACTAAAATGATGGGGCTGTATAAAATCAGATTGAAAGTTGAAATGTTTGGAAGGTATTACGCCCAACATCTGCGTGAAGACGAAACAGCTAAAGTTGATATTCTCGTAGGGGCTTTTATGTTAATGAAACGGCAACTTTATCTGGATCTAGGAGGCTTTGACGAGAACTGTTTTATGTATTCGGATGATATCGATTTGTCCTACAGGGTGTTACAGAAGGGTAAATCGAATTATTATTATCACGAGACAACAGTGTTGCATTATAAGGGCGAAAGTACAATAAGGGATGGGGTTTATATGAAACGGTTTCAGGAGGCTATGAATTTTTTCTATGAGAAACACTTCAAGGTTTCTGCTTTCTTTTCGATAGGGATGAAAATGGGAATCAGTTTTTTTTCATTCGTAAAAATGTTCCAAGGTAAACCTAAATCTAAAAAAGTACCTCAATCCTTTATTTTCTATTCCGCTAATATGGAATTAGCACAGAAAACAACTTCAATTTTGGGAAAAAAAGTTTCTTTTCACGATTTGAAAACAGAAAAAATGGTAATTTCGTCTCAGATTAAAGATGAAACGCCAGTCGAAATTCTTTTGGACAATCACTATGTATCCTTTAAAGAGTGCATTCGTTTTATGGAAACCATAAAAAGAGTAGGGGTAACTTTTAAGATTTTACCTAAAAACACTGCTTTTTTAATTGGGAGTGATAATTCTAATGAAAGAGGAGTGGTTGTAATAATCGAATGATAAATTACAGTAAATACAATATATATTTAAAAAATTTAGTAATTTCGCAAACTGATAACAAAAATCACCTTTTAGGTTAACAATATGGCAAGATTCGAATTAAAACTTCCTAAAATGGGAGAAAGTGTCGCTGAAGCAACCATCACAAACTGGTTGAAAGAAGTTGGAGACAAAATTGAAGCTGATGAGGCGGTACTTGAAATTGCAACTGATAAAGTTGACAGTGAAGTTCCCAGTGAAGTTTCAGGTGTTTTGATTGAACAATTATTTGGAAAAGATGATTTAGTTCAGGTTGGTCAAACTATTGCGATAATAGAGACTGAGGATGGAGCTGCTGTTCCAGCTGTGGAAGAAGCAGTTTCCCCTGAAGTAATTGCCGAAGTGGCAAAAACTGTTGATACAGCTAAAGAAAGCGTCGCCACACCAGTAGATTTTTCCAATTCTGACAAATTCTTTTCTCCTTTGGTAAAAAACATAGCTGCTGCAGAAGCTGTTTCCGTGTCTCAATTAGAAATGATTGACGGAACAGGAAAAGACGGAAGGGTTACTAAAAACGATATCTTAGAATACATAAAAAATAGAGCTGATCAAACTGTAGCTGAGCCTGAAAAAACGGTTGAAGTTCCAGAAGCAGTTCAAGCTTCGGCTCCAGTTGCGCAAAAAGCGGCTCCGGTTTCCATAAGTGGCGGTGACGAGATTATTGAAATGGACAGAATGCGCAAATTGATTGCGGGTTACATGGTAGCTTCAGTACAAACGTCGGCTCATGTTCAATCATTTATTGAAGTGGATGTGACTAATATTGTAAAATGGAGAGAGAAAAATAAATTGGCTTTTGAGAAAAGAGAAGGTGAGAAATTGACTTACACTCCAATTTTCATGGAAGCTGTTGCGAAATCGTTGAAGGATTTCCCCGGATTAAATATTTCTGTTGATGGCGATTTCATCATCAAAAAGAAAAATATTAATTTAGGGATGGCTGCGTCTTTGCCAAACGGTAATTTGATAGTACCAGTAATTAAAAATGCGGATCAATTGAACTTGGTAGGTATGGCAAAAGCGGTAAACGACCTAGGTGGTCGCGCAAAAGCTGGAAAGCTAAAGCCAGACGATACGCAAGGCGGGACCTATACCGTTACTAACGTGGGGACTTTTGGAAGTGTTTTTGGTACTCCAATTCTGAATCAGCCACAAGTGGGTATTTTAGCTCTTGGAGCGATTAGAAAAGTACCAGCAGTTATCGAAACACCAGAGGGAGATTTCATAGGAATTCGTCAAAAAATGTTCTTGTCGCACAGCTACGATCATCGTGTCGTAGATGGAGCTCTTGGGGGTGGATTCGTGAAGCGTGTTGCTGAATACTTGGAAGCATTTGATATTAACAGAGACCTTTAAAAAATAATTGCATAGAAAACCCAACAGATTTAAAAATTTGTTGGGTTTTCTTTTTTAGAGACCTTTAGACCATAATATTCAAACTGCACCGCATTTTGCTTTTTTAAGAAACTTTAAATGGCAATAGGCAGGCAAACTAAAACTCAAATTTATATATTTGTATTTACTCAAAAATAAAAAATGGAACTCAAACTCAATAAACCAATTTGCTTTTTCGATCTTGAAACTACAGGAATTGACGTTGGAAAAGACAGGATTGTAGAAATATCAGTATTTAAAGTGTTTCCAAACGGGAACAAAGAAAGTAAAACTTGGCTAGTGAATCCTACGATTCCAATTCCGGCGCAAACGACGGCAGTTCACGGAATAACAGACGAAAAAGTGGCTAACGAACCAACATTTAATGAATTGGCTTCTCAGGTGCACAACATGATCAAAGATTGCGATTTGGGCGGATTTAATTCGGATCGTTTTGATATTCCTTTATTGGCGGAGGAATTACTTCGTGCTGGAGTGGATTTTGACATGAAAAATAGTGTTTCGGTAGATGTTCAGACTATTTTTCATAAAAAAGAAGAGCGAACCTTGGGTGCTGCCATGAAATTTTATTGCGGACAAAGTTTAGAAAACGCCCATTCGGCTGAAGCTGACACTATGGCGACTTATGAGATTTTAAAAGCGCAATTAGAGCGTTACCCTGATTTGCAAAACGATATGAAGTCATTATCTGAATTTTCGACCAGAAAGAAAATCGCTGATTTTGCGGGAATGATTTCTTTTGATAAGGACGGCCATGAAATATTCTCTTTTGGTAAACACAAAGGAGTGAAAGTGGACACTATTTTAGAAAAGGAGCCAGGTTATTTCAGCTGGATTCAGAATGCTGATTTTCCTTTGTATACGAAGAAAGTGTTGACTGCAATCAAACTTAGAAAATTAAATACTAAATAGGTATTAGGTTATTGGCATTGGTTGTTAGGTGTTTCCAAAACTCAAACTCCAAAATCCAGTAAAAAAAAAACCAAGATATGAAAATCATCTGCATCGGTAGGAATTATGCCAGCCACATTGAAGAATTGCAAAATGAGCGCCCAGTGGAGCCAGTAGTTTTTATGAAGCCGGATTCAGCAGTTTTATTAAAACAACATCCGTTTGTTATTCCGGAATTTTCGGAAGACGTTCATCATGAACTCGAGATTATCGTCAAAATAAGCAAGGTCGGGAAATATATCGAACCTAAGTTCGCTCATAAGTATTATGACGAAATTAGCGTAGGGATTGATTTTACTGCTCGTGACTTACAGGCAAAGCTGAAAGCTAAGGGTTTGCCATGGGAAAAAGCAAAGGCTTTTGATGGTTCAGCCGTCATTGGTGATTTTTTGCCAAAAGAGCAATTTAGTTCGTTAGAAAATATTACTTTTGAGTTGACTAATAATAACAAGTCAGTTCAAATAGGGGATTCTAGTTTGATGTTATGGAGTATTGAGGAGCTTATTTCTTATGTGTCTCAATATTTTACATTAAAAATTGGGGATATTATTTTTACGGGAACACCTGCAGGTGTAGCAGCAGTGAAACCAGATGATGTTTTAGAAGGATTTTTGGAGGGACATAAACTATTTAGAATACAAATAAAATAATGGCTTTAAACTATAACCTTTCAAAAGTGTACGCACTTTCAGACAGCGACACAGAATTTGTAACTGAGATTTTAACATTGTTTGTGACCGAAGTTCCTGAAGATTTAGCGCAAATCAAAGAAGGGATTAAAAAAAAAGATCACAAGCATGCTTATGCTTATGCTCACAAAATAAAACCAACTCTAGATCTTCTGGGTTTAAATGTAGCTTTTGAAGAAATTCTTCAATTGGAAGCATGGACAAAAACAGAAGGGAAAAAGAAAGATATTGAAGATACTTTCAAGAGCATAAAGAATCAAATTAATGATGCTATAAAAGAAATAAGGAAAGATTTTGATCTTTAAATTCATTTATAGTTCTTAAGTATTATACATCAACATTCATAAAAAATGAATGTTGATTTTGTTTATACAACAAATCCTAAACTCATATCGATAATGAAAGCAACCATAGTTACCATTGGGGATGAAATTTTAATAGGGCAAATTATAGATACTAATTCTGCTTTTATTGCTAAATCCTTGGATAGAATAGGTATAGAGATCAGTGAAATAATCTCCATAAGTGACGATAAAAGTCATATTATTGGTACTTTTGAAAAACTTCAAAATACTGTAGATTTGGTGATTGTAACAGGTGGTCTGGGTCCTACAAAAGATGATGTAACCAAAAAGACTTTTTGCGATTATTTTGAGGATCAATTGGTTGAGGACCAAAAGGTTTTAGCTCATGTCACAGAAATGATAGAAGGTTTCTATAAGCGTCCTATTACTCAGATTAATAAAGATCAGGCTCTTGTGCCTTCTAAATGTACTGTGCTTCACAACAAGGTGGGTACTGCGCCTGGAATGTGGATGAAAAATAAAAACACTGTTTTTATTTCGCTACCGGGAGTGCCATATGAAATGAAATATTTAGTAGAAAATGAGGTCATTCCGAAGCTAGTAAGAGAGTACAAGCGCCCCTACATCATTCACAAAACAATTCTTACTTATGGACAGGGCGAAAGTCTGATTTCTGAACGGATTGAAGTGTGGGAAAATAGCCTTCCTGAATTTTTGAAACTGGCTTATTTGCCAAGTCCTGGAAAAGTACGTTTGCGTATTTCTGCCAGAGGAACAAATAAGGAATTGCTAGAAATAGCAATAAAAGAATATGTAATTTCATTGGATGCAATCATCAACGATATTATTGTGGGTTATGATGAAGAGGAAACGATTGAGTTTGTGGTTGGGGAAATGTTAAAAAAAGGACGTAAAACTTTGTCTACTGCCGAAAGTTGTACCGGAGGTAAAATTGCAGCAAGCTTGACCTCTTTTGCGGGTGCTTCAAATTATTTTAAAGGTAGTGTGGTTTCTTATGCTACAGATGCTAAAATAGATGTTTTAGGAGTTCCAGATAGCTTGATAAAAGAATTTTCGGTGGTTAGTGCTGAGGTTGCATCTGCGATGGCTGTGGCTGTAAAAGAAATTATGAAAACGGATTATGCTATTGCGACGACTGGAAATGCAGGACCGTCAAAAGGAGATGAAAAGGCAGAAATTGGAACTGTTTTTATTGCAATTGCTACTCCAAGTGAAGTCATTGTTAAAGAATATAATTTTGGCCAACCACGTGAAAAAGTGATAGATAGAGCAGTGATTAAAAGTTTAGAGATGTTAAAGGAAGAAATTTTAAAAAAAGTGCTGTAAATTTGTTGGTTAATAGGTTTATTTTTCTTTTCTTTGCACCCTGATTTTGAATAACGATAAAAGATAAGCATAATGTCAAGAGTTTGTGACCTTACAGGTAAAAGAGCGATGGTAGGAAATAACGTTTCTCGCGCTATGAATAAAACTAAGAGAAAATTTTCTGTAAACTTAGTAAAAAAGCGTTTTTATCTTCCAGAAGAAGATAGATGGATTACTCTTAGAGTAGCTGCATCTACGGTAAAAACAATCAATAAAAATGGAATTGCTGCGGTTTTGAAAAAAGCACAGTCACAAGGATTTATTAAATAATCTTTTTCCAAAATAAAAAAATAGCAAGATGGCAAAGAAAGGTAATAGAATCCAGGTAATTTTAGAATGTACTGAACACAAAACATCAGGTGTTGCGGGAACTTCAAGATACATAACGACGAAGAACAAAAAAAACACACCAGACAGATTAGAGATTAAGAAATTTAATCCAGTCTTGAAGCGTGTAACTCTTCATAAAGAAATTAAATAATAATTAGTCATGGCAAAGAAAACAGTAGCAACTTTACAAACAGCTTCTAAGAGATTAGCAAAAGCTATCAAGATGGTAAAATCTCCAAAAACTGGTGCATATACATTCGTAGAATCTATTATGGCTCCTGAAGCAGTTGAAGCATTCTTGAAAAATAAATAGTCAATTAAAGCACTATATAGAAAAGCTACTTTCATTCGGAAGTAGCTTTTTTATTTTATATCTTTACCTACGAAAAAAAGTGTTAGTTCATTGTGTCTAATACTCCCTTCCTAATACTGTTGATACAATGAGTTTTTTCAAAAAAATATTTTCGTCAGAAAAGAAAGAGACATTAGACAAAGGTCTTGAAAAATCAAAAAGCACTTTCTTTTCAAAACTTAGCAAAGCGGTAGCTGGAAAGTCTAAAGTGGACGACGATGTCTTGGATAATTTGGAGGAAATACTTGTTTCCTCGGACGTTGGTGTCGATACTACCTTAAAAATAATTACCCGAATAGAAAACCGTGTAGCTTCTGATAAATATCTTGGTATTGAAGAGCTCAATAAAATTCTACAAGAAGAAATAGCCGCCTTACTTTCTGAAACAAATACAGGCGAAGCCACCGAATTTATTATTCCAAACACAACTAAGCCTTACGTTCTTATGGTTGTAGGTGTAAATGGTGTTGGAAAAACAACAACTATCGGTAAGTTAGCATATCAATTCAAAAAACAGGGGTATAAGGTAGTTCTGGGTGCAGGAGATACGTTTCGTGCGGCCGCAATTGATCAGCTACAAATCTGGGCAGATAGAGTAGGCGTTCCTGTTGTAAGACAAAATATGGGAAGTGATCCTGCCTCGGTAGCCTTTGACACTTTGCAGTCTGCAGTTGCCCAAGATGCTGATATTGTAATTATAGATACTGCAGGGCGTTTGCACAACAAAGTCAACTTAATGAATGAATTGACCAAGGTGAAACGAGTTATGCAGAAAGTCGTAGCTGAGGCTCCTCATGACGTTTTATTGGTTCTTGATGGTTCGACTGGGCAAAATGCTTTTGAGCAAGCCAAACAGTTCACAGCTGCAACTGAGGTGACTTGTCTTGCTGTAACCAAATTAGATGGAACTGCTAAAGGAGGTGTTGTCATTGGAATTTCGGATCAATTCAGAATACCAGTAAAATATATTGGTGTTGGAGAAGGAATTGAAGACTTACAAGTCTTTAATAAATATGAGTTTGTAGATAGTTTTTTCAAATAATAAAACACAATGAACTTCTCTTCAATTAAAAATTTAAAGACAATTTATCTTTACTTAATAAGTGTTGTTTGCTTTGTTTTGGCAAATCTTATTAGGGAAATTAACATCGTTGTCTATTATATATTATTAGTGTTAGGATTAGGTTTTTTCGTTTTAGGCCTAATTAAAAAAGCAAATAAATAAACTCTTTTATTTTTTTAATTATCCTCTTTTAATTCCGGATGTAAGGATTTCCATAGCCCGATATACTTCAAGACATTCAGTTGTGTTTTTAAAAGGTTAATTAAACTTTCCATGTTTAATTGTTTCTGTGTTTTGCGAGTTTTTTTGGTGCGGAAAATAATGTAAATAGTCGTATCTGTTTTCGTTATTTTGCACTTCTATAAATTTATTAAGCTTAACTTTGTGAAACTAGATAGCGATTTTAAGAGCAGGAAAGCCAAACATCGGTAGAAGTGCAATTTCTCTCTTTTTTGGGCTTAGATACAGCGTACAGTAGAAAACAACTCCGGACTAGTTCATGATTAGTAGTGAAAGTAAGTAAATAATAATTATATGAAAAAGAGCTTTAAAATTTTGTTGATCTCTTTGTTTTTTGTTGGCTGTCAACAAAAAGTGGAACCTACTGATATTGCTAAGATAAATGGCTATTGGGAAATAGAAAAAGTTGTTTTTGCCGAGGGTAAGGATAAGGATTATAAAATGAATGAGAGTTATGACTACTTTGAAATAGCTGACAAAAATAAAGGAATGAGGAAGAAAGTCATGCCACAATTAGACGGTAGTTTTTTAATAAATGACACCTATGAAAATGTAGTTGTACGATTCCAAAATGGGGAAGCTTTCTTGGATTACTCAACTCCTTACTCTAAATGGAGTGAAAAGATCATAACATTGTCTGATAAGGAGTTAGTGTTGAAAAATAAGGAGAAAAATGAATACCATTATAAAAAAACAGGACCAATAAATTTGACAGGAGATGGCGAAAAGATTAAATAATCAGAGTACGGTAGGAGATGTTTTGAAAAAAATCATTCAAGTCAATAAGTTGCAACCGGGAATGGATCAGATCGATGTGAAGGATGCATGGAAAAACCTTATGGGGAACGGCGTTAACAGTTATACACAAAATGTAGTTTTGAAAGGCAACACTTTATATGTGGAGTTGACATCTTCTGTGTTGCGGGAAGAATTAAGCCACGGTAAATCTAAAATTGTGGCTATGATTAACGAAGAATTACGTCGAGATGTTGTCACGAATGTGGTGTTACGATAAGTCGAACTGTTTAGGTTTTACTGATTAGTCTGATAAAAAATTCCCACGTACCAATAAGTAAATGGGAATTTTTATGAAGTGTAAATAGTCTTTAGTTTATTAAATGAACATTAAAAACTGGGAACTGATTACTATTTAGAATTGCTCTCTTCCTGCAAAATGAAAAGCACCTTCGATAGCTGCATTTTCATCACTATCAGAACCGTGAACCGCATTTTCGCCAATAGAAGCAGCATATGCTTTACGTATAGTACCTTCAGCTGCATCAGCTGGATTAGTAGCACCAATTAAATTTCTGAAGTCTTCAACAGCGTTATCTTTTTCTAAAATAGCACTAACGATTGGTCCTCTTGACATAAATTCAACTAACTCTCCGTAGAAAGGTCTTGCAGCGTGTACAGCATAAAATGCTTGAGCGTCAGCAACAGTAAGCTGAGTTAATTTTAAAGAAACAATTTTGAAACCTGCATTTGTAATCATTGCAAGAATGTTTCCGATGTGTCCGTTAGCTACAGCATCAGGCTTAATCATTGTAAATGTTCTATTAGTAGTCATTTTTTTTATTTTTTTAATTTGGCTGCAAAAATAGTCTTTTTTACTTAGTTATGTTGCGATTTTTACATTATCGTTCATAAAGTGAAATTAAAGCGTAATTATGTCGAAATTTTGTTCCAAAGGCCTCAATTTGGCTATAATTATCGGAATCAAATCGTCGCCGTTCTCCAAATAAAATTCAGAAAAATTTACTTGTCGTTCCTGTAAACTTTTGTTCGGAAACAATTCGTTTTGTAAGTCTGTGGCACGTTCTAAAATGTCACTAAATTTTCTTTTTTGAGCTTTAAGCAAGCGCTTTTCTAAATTTTCCAATCCTTTGGTTTGTTTCACTTCCTGAGCTTTTACGGCACCAGCAAATGATTTGTCAGTTTGTATTGCCAATTCAAACAAAGTTTCAAATTGTTTTTGCAATTGTTTTTTTTGGGTCGTCAAATCAATGGGGAATCTAGAGGCTTTTTTTGTTACGGTATTTATTAAATCCTTTTGTTTCGAAAATATATCACTCCAATTTAATTCCAGCTTATCTGCTTTTTTGACTTGTTTTTCGGTAGCCAAAAGCACGGAATTCCGCACTAAAAGTATCGGGAAAGTTACTTTTAACGTATCAAAAAAAGATTTTAACTCTAACCAATACGCAATTTCCCCTCCTCCGCCAATATAGCATAAGTTAGGTAAGATCGCCTCTTGGAATATAGGACGCATAATTACGTTAGGGCTGAACATTTCAGGATGGTTTTCCAACAATTGTAGAATTTCCTCTTGGGTAAACTCCATCTTGGTATTATTTATTTTATAGATTCCGTTTTCAAGTATAATACGTTCGCGCAACTTGTCTTCAATATAAAACAAGTTGATTTCGCGCGGATTCACCTGAATGTTATAGTCTTTTAGCTTTTCTGTCGCTTCAAGCACCGCTTTATTAGATGTTTGGTTGAGTAATTCTTCTTTTGCATAAGGAATAAAACTGCGTTTTAAGTCCCGATTGTCGGCGTCAAGTATTACTAAGCCGAGAGATCCGAAAAGGGCATTGGCTAAATGGCGTGTGGCGTCCGCTAAATTGTCGTGTTTTAGATATGCTTCAGAAAATAACTTTTTTAGAGCAGTGGCATTGGTACTCGAACCTAATTCTTGTGCGTAAATTTCAAATAATTCCGATAGGCCGTCAGTAGATAATCGCCCAACGGGCCCTGTGCTTTTTTTGTTCCATCTAAATTTTTTTCCTTTGAAACTAAAATAATTTATTTCCGCAAAGTCATGGTCTTCTGTCGCCATCCAAAAGATTGGAACAAAATTGTATGCAGGATACTTTGCCTTCAGTCCCTTGGTTAGGTTTATGGTCGAGATTATTTTGTACAGAAAATATAAGGGGCCACTAAACAAATTCAATTGATGTCCGGTAGTGACTGTAAACGTAGTGGATGCTTTCAGCGATTCAATGTTTTGCTTTGTTAAATTAGAGGTCGCGATGTCTGAGTACTGTTTTTCCAATACTGAAACTAGTGTGGCTCTATTGTCATCATTATAACTGGCGTGCTTTTCAAGTATTTGTCCTTCGAAATTTTCAAGTGTTGGGAATCTGTTGTAAAGTGATTGTAAGTTTGATTTTTCGGCTAAATAATCATTCATCAAAGGAGAAAAATATCCTGAATCTTTGTAGCTGATACAGTCTGTAGGCATAGTTTACTAATTTGTGTAAATGTAAGAAATTCAAATTTAATTTTATTGTTTCAATTAATATTTAGATATTTGTCTATATATATAAATATTAAAAAGAATGAACGATATATTTAAGGCTTTGAATGATTCCACGCGAAGGGAAATAATGGAGCTTTTGAAATCGAAGGATTTATCAGCAGGCGAAATTGCGGATCATTTCAATATTTCAAAACCGAGCATTTCACATCATCTTGATATTTTAAAACGGGCGGATTTAATCACTTTCGAAAAAAAAGGACAGTTTATCATTTATTCAGTTAACACTACCGTAATGGAAGATGTATTGCAATGGATATTAACTTTTAAAAAATAGAACCATGAAATTAACCTTGAAAAAAGAATTGCCTTTAATTGGAATTGTTTTGGCGGCTTTTGTGTATTTGTCCATAATTTGGGATTCTCTGCCGGAGAAAGTGCCAACGCATTGGAATTATAAAGGGGATGTTGATAAATGGGGGCACAAATATTCTTTAATTGCGCTGTTGTTTTTATTACCGGTATTACCTTATATTGTGATGCTTGTGATCCCCAAGATCGACCCCAAAAGGAAAATTAAACTAATGGGGGGAAGTATTCTCAATTGAAATTTATATTGGTTTTGTTCATGTCAACAGTAGCATTTATTATTTTGCATATTTCGGTACATCAGTCCACTTCAAGTCCAAATTTGATTTTTATTTCAATTGGGGTCTTGCTCATCGCACTGGGGAATTATTTCAAGGTAATCCAACCCAATTATTTTATTGGTATAAAAACGCCTTGGACTTTAGAGAGTAAGGAAGTGTGGAAGCTGACCCACAAGCTAGCTGGGAAGCTTTGGATTACGGGAGGATTAATAATTTGTAATAACTAGTTTGACTATTGTCAAAAGTGTATTTGTCTATATTTTTGTGGGGACTACTGCCATAATTACACTTGTACCGATGATCTATTCTTATATTAAATTTAACGAATTAAAGGCAAATTTATTATTTGAAACAAGTTTGATTACTAATACAGTTTTTCGCAGAAGAGAATTTATTTAATGTGGGAATAGCAAATATTATTGGAGCGAAATACATTTGTTAATTTCGAAAAAATGTATCAATTTTAGCGAAATATTTTATATTCCATATGAAAGACAATTCAAATCCGAAGAAAGAAAACTCATTAAATCATGTTCTTTTTGGTAGTTTAATCGGCACAACGATTGAGTTTTTTGATTTTTATATTTATGCCAATGCTGCAGTTTTGGTTTTTCCGCAATTATTTTTTCCTTCGGCAGACAGCACCAACTCTGTTTTGCTGTCCTTGGCTACGTTTTCGATAGCTTTTCTTTCACGCCCTCTTGGCTCGGCGGTTTTTGGACATTATGGAGATAAGATCGGTCGCAAGACTACCTTGGTAATCGCTTTGTTGACGATGGGTATTTCTACTGTGAGTATTGGTTTCTTGCCGATTTATGCCAGCATTGGTATTGCCGCGCCATTATTATTGATGCTTTGCCGCTTTGGTCAGGGAGTTGGTCTTGGTGGCGAATGGGGCGGAGCCGTATTATTGGCCATCGAAAGTGCCCCTACCAATAAACGAGCTTGGTATGGTATGTTCCCGCAACTGGGTGCTCCAATAGGATTGTTACTTTCAGGAGGAACTTTCTTGATTTTGACAGACACAATGAGTTCTGATGCTTTTCTGGATTATGGATGGAGGATTCCTTTTATAGCGAGTTCGTTATTGGTTGTCGTAGGTTTCTATATCCGATTAAAAATAAATGAAACTCCCGCTTTCGAAAATGCTAAAATAGAACAACAGGAAGTAAAAATTCCGTTTTTTACTTTACTTAAATTTTATAAAAACCAGTTAATTTTTGGCATATTTGCATCCATTACTACTTTTTTAGTATTTTATCTTATGACGGTTTTTACACTTAGCTGGGCTACCTCAGATTTAGGTTATTCCAAAAGGGACTTTTTATTAATGCAATTGTTTTCGGTACTGTTTTTTGCATTTTTCATTCCCGTTTCTGCGCTGATTGCGGATCGTATCGGGCGTAGAAAAATGCTTATTTATGCCACAATTGCTATAGCTGTTTTTGGTTTTGCATTTTCTTTTTTCATGAATTCAGGAAATCCCGTTCTAGTGACTCTTTTTTTATGTGTTGGAATGGCTTTGATGGGATTTACTTATGGTCCTTTGGGAACTTTCTTGTCGGAATTATTTCCGACCAACGTTCGTTATTCAGGTACCTCTTTGGCATTTAATATGGCAGGAATAATCGGAGCGGCTTTCGCGCCTATGATTGCGATTTGGCTGGCGACGCATTATAGTTTGACCTATGTTGGTTTTTATCTGACTGCCGCAGCTTGTATTTCTTTATTTTCGTTGTTGATGATTAGTAGAAAGGAACACAAGTTTTAATTTTTTTGTAGAAAAAAAATACTAAATTAGATTTTAACTTCTAGTTGATGTTTTACATGAATTACTGAAATTTACCCTTATTTTTGCATAAAAATTATTTCTTTTGAAAACTAAATTATTCCTCATCACGCCTCCTTTTACGCAACTTAATACACCGTATCCGGCAACAGCCTACATAAAAGGGTTTCTAAATACCAAAGGTATTGATTCCGTTCAGGCGGATTTGGGAATAGAAGTGATTTTGAAATTGTTTTCGAAAAAAGGTTTGAAAGATTTGTTTGAAGTTGCAAGTTTAAAGTTTGAAACTGGAAAAGTTTCAGATAATTCGAAACGAATTTATGCCTTGGAGGAAGAATACATCAAAACTATTGATTCCGTTATCTCTTTTTTGCAAGGAAAGAATCCAACATTGGCCCTCCAAATCTGTCAGGAAGATTATTTGCCTGAGGCCGCGCGTTTTGCGCAATTGGAAGAACTCGATTGGGCTTTTGGGACCATGGGGACACAGGACAAAGCGAAACATCTTGCTACTTTGTATCTCGAAGATATCTCCGATTTTATCGTGGAATGTGTGGATGAGAATTTTGGTTTCAGCCGTTATGCGGAACGTTTGGGTAGATCAGCCAATTCTTTCGACGAATTGTACGAGGCTTTGCAACAAAAACCAACTTACATTGATAATGTTCTTCTTTCTATTCTAAAAGAACGAATAGAATCTATTCAGCCTACATTATTCCTGATTTCGATTCCTTTCCCTGGGAATTTGTACAGTGCTTTTCGATCGGCGCAATGGATAAAAAAACACCTTCCTGAAATTAGAATAGCAGCGGGAGGAGGTTTTCCAAATACGGAACTACGCTCACTTTCGGATGCACGGGTTTTTGAGTTTTTCGATTTTATTACTTTGGATGATGGTGAAGTTCCGCTTGAGGAATTGATTACTAATATCGAAGACCCAAATTACAATTCATATAAACGTACTTTTCTTTTAGAAGAGGGTAAAGTGGTTTATAAAAATAATTCGCTAAAACAGGACTACAAGCAATCTCAACTTGGAACACCCGATTATTCTGACTTGCTATTGGACAAATATATTTCCGTTATTGAGATTGTGAATCCAATGCACCGAATGTGGAGTGATGGTCGCTGGAATAAACTCACGATGGCTCACGGATGTTATTGGGGGAAATGTACGTTTTGCGATATTTCATTGGATTACATTAAAATATATGAACCCATTGCCGCCAATTTACTCTGCGACCGCATGGAGGAAATGATGGAGCAAACCGGTGAAAATGGGTTTCATTATGTAGATGAAGCAGCGCCCCCGGCTTTGATGCGCGCCTTAGCCCTCGAAATCCTCAAAAGAAAATTATCTGTGACTTGGTGGACAAATATTCGCTTTGAAAAAAGTTTTTCCAGAGACTTGTGCCTGTTACTGAAAGCATCAGGTTGCATTGCCGTTTCTGGTGGACTCGAAGTGGCTTCAGATCGGTTGTTAAAATTAATTGATAAAGGGGTAACGGTAGAACAAGTGGCCAAAGTAACTCGAAATTTTACCGAAGCTGGGATTATGGTGCATTCCTATTTGATGTACGGCTACCCAACGCAAACGATTCAAGAAACGGTGGACAGTCTCGAAATGGTACGTCAATTGTTTGAAGTGGGCGTATTACAATCAGGGTTTTGGCACCAATTTGCCATGACAGCTCACAGTCCTGTCGGTTTACATCCAGAGAAGTTTGGTGTTGTAAAAGATACCGAGGTTATTGGGACCTTTGCCAACAACGACATTAATTATACAGACTTAACAGGAATTGACCATGAGAAATTTAGCTTCGGATTAAAGAAATCTCTCTTCAATTTTATGCACGGAATTTGTTTTGATTATACACTGCAGGAATGGTTTGATTTTAAAATTCCAAAAACAAAAATCTCACAGGACTTCATCTTTAACGCGCTTCAAGAACCGGAAGATTTCAAAATAAAACCCACGGCCAAAATCGTTTGGTTGGGTGGAAAACCTTTTATCGAAGAGTTTACCAAATCAAAAAAAGGCAATTCTTGGGAAATGATGAGTTTGACTTTCCACGATAAAAAAGAAAGTTTCACCATTCAAACGAGTAAATGTGAGGGAGAATGGTTGAAGGAATTACTTCAAAAAATTTCTGTTTCCAATGCTAAGATACACAGCTTGCATGAAATTAAGACTGATTTTGAAAAAGATCAGTCAGATTTTGAGTTGTTTTGGTATTCAAAACCAGTGAACAGCCTGCGTGAATATGGATTGCTAGTCTTGTAGCAGTAATTCTTATTAGATAACTATACTAACTTAGCATAAAACTTCCGTTTTTCGTTTACGAAAACGTTTTCTTTTGCTTATTTTTACAATTACTAAAATTATACTAATGAGTGATAGCTACAAAGTAAAGATAAATGATAGCTTTGAATTTGACCTTGATAAGGAACAAGTTTCAAAACTCGATGCCGTAAACATGGATTCTAATTCCTTCCATATTTTACATGAAAGTAAAGCTTTTAAATCAGCCATTCTCTCTGCTGATTTTCATCAAAAAAAATATGTTGTCAAGGTAAATAACAATAAATATACCGTTGCTATTGCAAATGATTTAGACTTATTGATCAAAGAATTGGGCTTTGAAGTCGGGCTTACAAAGCAGGTCAATGCAATTAAAGCACCTATGCCAGGATTAATTCTGGAGATTAGTGTGACTGTTGGGCAAGTTGTAAAAGAGAATGATAGCCTATTGATATTGGAAGCTATGAAGATGGAAAACAGTTTTCTTTCACCGCGCGATGGTATCATCAAATCAATTTCGGTATTGTTGGGTGATGCAGTAGACAAAGGTCAGCTTTTAATTGAATTCGAGTAAAGAGAAAAGAAGTAAGAAACAAGAAGAAAGAAAATAGTTAGAGGTGTTTTATTCGGACTCTGGCAGCGAAGCGGCCTTTCCTTTTTTATCTATTAAAGTATGAAAAAAATATTAGTTGCCAATAGAGGCGAAATCGCTATTAGGGTCATGAAAACGGCTCAGAAAATGGGAATAAAAACAGTCGCGGTTTATTCTACTGTCGATCGGAACTCACCTCATGTTAAATTTGCTGACGAAGCGGTTTGGATTGGGGAATCACCGTCTAATCAATCTTATTTATTGGGCGACAAAATTATTGAAGTGGCGAAGTCATTAGATGTAGACGCCATACATCCCGGTTACGGATTTTTAAGTGAGAATGCTGATTTTGCCGAAAAAGTAGAAAAGAACAACATTATCTTCATTGGACCTAAATCGAAAGCCATACATATTATGGGAAGTAAGTTGGCGGCAAAAGAAGCTGTAAAAGCCTATAATATCCCGATGGTTCCAGGACTAGACGAAGCTATTACAGATATCGAAAAAGCGAAAGTAGTGGCTAGCGAAATAGGTTTCCCTATTTTGATTAAAGCTTCTGCCGGTGGCGGTGGAAAAGGAATGCGGGTTGTTGAAAATGCGGCCGAATTTGAATCCCAAATGAACAGAGCGATCAGTGAAGCGCTAAATGCTTTTGGTGATGGTGCTGTTTTTATTGAAAAATACGTAGGGTCTCCAAGACACATTGAAATCCAAATCTTGGCGGACAGTCATGGGAATATTTTATATTTATTCGAAAGAGAGTGCAGTATTCAACGTCGCCATCAAAAAGTGATAGAAGAAGCACCTTCTGCAATATTAACTCCAGAATTACGAAAAAAAATGGGAGAAGCGGCTGTTTTAGTGGCTAAATCCTGTGATTATCTGGGAGCGGGAACAGTTGAGTTTTTATTGGATGAAAATAATAATTTCTTTTTCCTCGAAATGAATACGCGCTTGCAAGTTGAGCATCCCGTTACGGAATTTATTACCGGATTGGATTTGGTTGAACAGCAAATCAAAGTGGCTAGGGGTGAAGTTTTAGCATTCAAACAAGAAGACTTGCAAATAAAGGGACATGCTATGGAATTGAGAGTGTATGCTGAAGATCCAATGAATGATTTTCTGCCGAGTGTAGGTCATTTGGATGTATATCAATTACCCGTGGGCGAAGGAATTCGAGTCGATAACGGCTTTGAGCAGGGAATGGATATTCCAATTTATTATGACCCGATGCTCGCGAAACTGATTACTTACGGAGAAACGCGTGAGGAAGCTATTCAAATTATGGTGAAAGCAATTGACGGATATCTAGTCGAAGGGGTACAAACAACTTTGCCTTTTGGAAAATTTGTTTTTGAACACGAGGCTTTTCGTTCAGGGAATTTTGACACCCATTTTGTGAAAAAGTATTATAATGCGGCGGAATTGAAAGACCAATTGGCTGAAGAAGCCAAAATTGCGGGTTTAATAGCTTTGAAACAATACTTTGAAGATCAAAAAATCGTACGATTACCAAATCAATAAATTTATGGACCCTAAAATACAAGAATTAAACGATAAGCTTGCTCTCGCCCACTTGGGTGGGGGTAAAGACAGGATTGCAAAACAACACCACAAGAAGAAACTGACTGCCAGAGAACGCGTAAATTATTTGATGGACGATGGTTCTTTTGAAGAAATTGGGGTGTTGGTGACACACAGAACAACTGATTTTGGAATGCAAAAAGAACTGTATTATGGTGATGGTGTCATAACTGGGTATGGAACCATAAACGGACGATTAACTTATGTTTTTGCTCAGGATTTCACCGTTTTTGGAGGTGCGTTATCTGAAACACATGCAGAGAAAATCTGTAAAGTGATGGATATGGCAGTAAAAATGGGAGCACCAATGATCGGTTTGAATGATTCCGGTGGTGCGCGTATCCAGGAAGGAGTTCGCTCTTTGGGAGGTTATGCTGATATTTTTTATAGGAATGTACAGGCAAGCGGTGTAATTCCGCAAATCTCAGCTATTATGGGGCCTTGCGCCGGTGGAGCGGTATATTCGCCCGCTATGACTGACTTTACTATGATGGTTGAAGATACTAGTTACATGTTTGTTACTGGGCCGAATGTGGTAAAAACTGTAACTAATGAAACTGTGACTTCAGAGGAATTAGGAGGTGCTAGTACCCATTCCACTAAATCAGGAGTGGCACATATCACTTCTGCAAATGATGTGGAATGTCTAGAAGACTTGAAACGATTGTTGAGCTATTTACCACAAAGCAATAAAGAAACAGCACAAAAATTGGCTTACGAACTCAATGACGAGATTCGCGAGCAATTAGCAACTATTATTCCTGATAATCCGAATAAACCCTATGATATGCATAATGTCATTGCTGGGCTTATTGATGAAGATTCATTTTTTGAGGTCCATAAAAATTATGCAGAAAACATCATTGTCGGTTTTGCAAGATTGGGTGGCCGCAGCATTGGTATTGTTGCTAACCAGCCATTGTATCTTGCAGGAGTTTTGGATGTGAACAGTTCGAAAAAGGCGGCCCGTTTTACTCGTTTTTGTGACTGTTTTAATATTCCTTTGCTCGTACTTGTTGATGTGCCCGGATTTTTACCCGGGACGGATCAAGAATGGCATGGAATCATCGTACATGGAGCGAAACTGCTTTATGCGCTTAGTGAAGCAACTGTACCAAGAATAACGGTAATTACGCGTAAAGCCTATGGTGGAGCCTATGATGTGATGAACTCGAAACATATCGGAGCCGATATGAATTTTGCTTGGCCTACTGCCGAGATTGCGGTAATGGGAGCTAAAGGAGCCTCAGAAATTATCTTTAAAAATGAAATAAATAAGGCTTCTGATCCAGCAGCCAAACTATTGGAAAAAGAAGCTGAGTATGCCGATTTATTTGCCAACCCATATACAGCTGCACAACGTGGTTTTATAGATGAGGTTATTTTGCCGCAAGATACTAGACGTAAGTTGATAAAGGCTTTCAGTATGCTTGAAAATAAAGAGTGTGTCACTCCTAATAGGAAACATGGGAATATCCCTTTGTAAGTATTGTATATGAATAGAAAAAACAATTTGCCTCGGCGAATAGTTTTTTCTTCTTTTTGATTTTCAAATAATATTAGTGCAAACTAACCACTTTTGTAATTGTCCAGTGATTATTATCGTTTTTCCAGAAAATGATAAATTTGCTGGCATGAGATAAAGTGCCTTCTTTGTCAGTGTTGTTATGAAATTTATGCAGTCCTATTTCTACAGCCCCAAAATCTTTGATTGGATAGACTTCAACACTTCCTTTTACCAATTGTCTCGTTACTTTACCACAGATGTACTTTTCAGTGCCATCTAAGATTTCTTGCTTCTCCGTCATTAAGCCGCCTTGGTCATGGAAAAACTCTAAATTGTCCGAGTATATTGCCGCTTGTTTATCAAGGTCACAAATGTTGTAGGCTTGAAAAAAAGTACTATCCATAGCAACAATGCTGTTGTATAATTCCAGATTGTCAGCAATGTAGTTGTATTCTTTAGCTGTATTTTTCTGAGCGGAACAAACAGTTGTAGTAATTGCCATAATTAAAAAATAGTGAAGTAGACTGTTTCTCATAATGTGATTTTTTTGGTATGCAAACAAAATATATTTAAAAGCTAAAGTACACAAATCAATACTTTTGAGCAGCTTATTTTATAGATTCGTTAGTAAACTTGGTTACTTTATCCCAATTGGTATATTCGTCATTTTGCTAGGTATCTGTTGCGTCTCCTTCTTTATTAGATTTCATTTTTATAATTAATCGTTTAAAGTATTGATATTCTGTATGTTTCAAAATTCCTATAATTTGGGAAGTCATCAAAGGCTCCATCGGGTTTGTTCGAGAAAACAAGCAGTTATTTTTTGAATTTCAATATATTAATCCTCCATACCAGATGCTACTGCAAGTGATACAGAGAAAAAGGCTGCGGGCATCTGATTCAAGTCGGCGATATGTTTTTTAATGCAGTTCTTCATGGCAGATAGGTATTTGTGCATATGTATGGATGAACCAATTATAACTGCATCAAAGGCTTTTGCTGCTGCTGGTTTGGCGGTGGTGTCAGCGATTGTTAACTAGTGCCGCCTGTTTTGTAAAAGAGCTTTCATAAAGTGTGAAATTTTTTGGGTTTGTCCTTTTGTACTGCCATAAAGAACAAGTAGTTTCATAATCTTACTTTTTAAATTAAACCAGAAGTAACATCAGAAAATAGCTCTAATAACGATTTGATTGATAATTAGATAGATTTTTGCTGTAATAAATTTAGAAATTTAATTTTATATAATCTCCAATTTATTGAAGAACATAAACAACTGCTTTAAGTACAGACTAAATAGAAAGTTATACATAGGGGCATCATAAAAAAACCGCTCTTAGGTATTGCCAAAGAACGGTTTTCGATACTTATTAATTTGTTTTATTGTTTCTTGTATATGGAGTAAATTGTATTAATCGTTTTTTGATCTAAAATATCATTTACATCGGTTTGGATAAAGTGTCTTTTGAATGCTATTATTGCGGCCGAAAGGTTTTTAGTGTCATAACCGATGATTCGCAACCCCTGTTCGGAATTAAAATTGATTGGAGCAGTATCTAGCGTATCATCTTCCCAGATGCCAAACCCATTTTCAGCCAATGTCTTCCATGGGAACAGTATACTCGGGTCATTTTTGCGAGTTGGGGCAATGTCTGAATGTCCTATGATATTTTGGGTTGGTATATTATACTCTTTTTTTAATTTGCTTAATAAGGACATCAAACTAGTGATTTGTGCTTCTGAGAATACTTCCGTTCCGTTATTATCTAGCTCAATCCCTATAGAAGAGGAATTGATATCAGTGTCTTTTCCCCAAGAAGCTCTGCCAGCATGCCAAGCGCGCATGTAGTCATTTAGCATCTGTACCACGCTACCGTCATCGGCAATTACATAATGCGCGCTCACTTGTGTCCTGGTCAGTGTAAATGTTTTAATGGTCTGTTGTATGGAATCTTGTGCAGTATGGTGTATAATAATGAAATTTGGTTTTCGCAAATTAAAATTCACTGTACTAATCCATTCCGTACGAATTCCATTATCTAAGTCTGTTGATCCCATTTTTGAAATGGTGTCCTTAAAAGTGTATAATTGTTTAGTGTATGCGTTGTCAATACTGATTATTGCTTTTGAGACAATAGGCAAAGGCTCAGGTGCTTTATTTGATATTACGTCCTTAAAAGTTTTGAGTTTATTATCATATTCTTTCTCACTAGCTTTATAAGGATTGATCGCACAAGAAGTAATAGTGACGGCAAAGATGATGTAGCAAAGATTTTTTTTCATATTTTAGAATAGATTCTTAAGAATTAAAAAAAAATCACCTTTTTCTTCTCGACTTATTACTTTCGTCGCTAAGTGCTTTGTACTTTAATTTTTGATCATCATTCAAAAATTCATTTACTTTTCTGTCTGTTACTTCAGACAGTGCTTTGATTTCTTTTAATTTTTGTTCTTGACTGGTTTCCGCTTTCAACAAAATTCCTTGTGACCTAACGCTTTCTTTTAAAACATTTGATATTGCGATTTCTTGTAACTGATCTAAAACAAGTTCTTTTTTTAGGGTTTCCATTATTTTACCAACAATGACTTCAACAGGGATCTCTTCGGGTTCATCAGTAGCACGAGTTTGGTTCATTTGATTCATTCTTTGGTTAGTCGATCCATAACCTCTGCCACCATAGCCATTGTTTCCATATTGTGCTGAGACGTTATTGTAGCATAGTAATGTAACTGTCAAAATAAAAAAGATTTTAATTGTTTTCATAGTTGCTTATATAAATGGTTTGTCAATTGATGAATGCGTGAAAACTAAGCCGGTTCGCCGTACAAGTCAAATTCAGTTGCTTCGATGATTTTTATCATTACAAACTCTCCGGTTTTCACATAATGTTTTGAGGCATCAATAAGTACTTCATTATCTACATCTGGACTGTCAAATTCAGTTCTTCCTACAAAATGACCACCTTCTTTCCTGTCGATAATACATTTGAAGGTCTGTCCTACTTTTTCTTGGTTTAGATCCCAAGAAATTTGAGACTGCAATTCCATTATTTCGTTAGCACGATCTTGTTTTACAGTATCTGGAACATCATCTTCTAATAAATAGGCATGTGTGTTTTCCTCATGGGAATAAGCAAAACAACCCATTCTGTCAAATTTCATTTCTTGAACCCAATCTTTTAATATATTGAAATCTTCTTCGGTTTCACCGGGATAACCTACGATTAAGGTTGTACGAATCGCTATTCCGGGAACTGCTGCACGAAAATCTTTTAATAATTTGGTTGTTTTTTCCTGAGTTGTTCCTCGACGCATGGATTTTAAGATAGAATCTGAAATGTGCTGCAACGGAATATCAATATAATTACAAATTTTAGGTTCGCGTTTCATGATATCTAACACGTCCATAGGAAACCCGGTAGGGAAGGCATAATGTAAACGAATCCACTCGATTCCTTCCACTTTTGCCAATGCTTCCAAAAGTTCCGCAAGATTACGTTTTTTGTATATATCAAGACCGTAATACGTTAAATCCTGTGCAATCAAAATCAATTCTTTTACACCGTCTCTTGCCAATCCTTCCGCTTCTTTTACTAATTTCTCAATGGTTTGAGAAACGTGTTTGCCTCGCATCAGCGGAATCGCACAAAAACTGCAAGGTCTGTCGCAACCTTCGGCAATTTTTAAATAAGCGTAGTTTTTTGGGGTAGTGGTCAATCGCTCTCCCAATAGCTCATGTTTGTAGTCAGCACCTAGAGCTTTTAGTAACTGCGGTAACTCAGTGGTTCCAAAAAATTGATCTATATTAGGTATTTCTTTTTCTAAATCAGGTCTATAACGTTCTGATAAACAACCAGTCACAAATACTTTGTCTACTAAACCTCGTTCTTTTTTATCGGCATATTCTAAAATCATATTTACTGATTCTGCTTTGGCATTATCAATAAATCCGCAGGTGTTAATGACAATAATGTTTCCTTCTTCCGCAGCTGGAGCTTCATGCGCCACATCTTTTCCGTTCGCACGGAGTTGACCCATTAATACTTCGCTATCGTAGATGTTTTTGGAGCATCCCAGAGTGATTACGTTGATTTTATTCTTTTTTAAAGACTTGGTTCTCATAGATTTGTAAATTGGAATGCAAAATTACGTTTTTTTCTTCAAACAGAAGTTTTTTCCCTGACTTTTCCCTGTTTTTTATGAAGCTAATTCTGCTGTGCTTTGTAATCTCTCGAAAAAAAATCGAGAGGATTTTCACTTCCATCAGGGCTAAAAAAAACCATCTTGATGTAAAAAAGCAAGACGGTTAAGAAAATGTTTATTTTGGTTTTTTTCTTTTAAAAATTACTGATACTTACAATTCGAACAATAAAGTCAATGAAACCGAATTGTTGATAGCGTTTATTTTGGGACCATCAGTCAATCCTTGCGAGAAGAAACCTTGCTGTGAATCTCTCTCTGCATAAGCGTAAGCTAGATCCAGTTTTGTCGAACCAAAATTATATCCTAAACCTCCCGAATAGCCTTTCAAATCACCTACGGTAGTAGAATTTTGATAGGGACTTTGTTCGTAACGATATCCTGCTCTTAAGCTTATTTTTTCAATTTTATACTCGCCGCCTATTCTCAGCTCCCCCGAATTGTCCAGAGTATTGCTCATATTGGCATTCAGACCGCTGAAATAGTTATCGTTTTCTGGTTTGAATTTAGTGTTGCTATAATTTTTTTTCGCATAATCGATACTTATTAAACCGCTTTTTCCAAAAATATAGGCGAAGCTCGCTGTTAGCTTGCTTGGTGTTTGTAGTTTGTATGGCGCATAGATATTCGTGACTCTCGGGTCAACGACATCCTGTGGCAAATCTCCGTCAACGTTGCTGCTCACGGCAATTAGTTTTTGGGAAAACTCATCACTTAAGTTATACCAAGTCGAAGATTCATAGGCTAAACCCAGTCTAACTTCATTGGTCACTTTTGCAATAGCACCCATTTGAAATGAAAAACCAGTTCCGTAGGTGTACAGTTCATTGTTAAATTGTAGTCTAGTTACCTTGTAATTTGAATCTAATGGATTATTGTTGTCTTCATAAAACGTGGATGTTCGTCTGAAATCTGTAAAATGAGAATTTAGATTTATTCCTATATATAATTTGTCTTTGTAAGAGGTTGCAGCGTTAAAAGATAACTTCCCATTATACCCGGCCGAATAGGTAGTGTTTTCTTGGTAATAGTTGCCTCCTTCAGCAACGTTAGAATTGTATTGTGTATTATTTGGGTCCGTGCTTACGGGATTGATAACATAGCCCTGATAACCCAAAAAAGCTTGTTGCGTACCGTGGTCTAAATTATCATATGAGGAGTCTTCAAGGATATTTAGTGGAACGCCATTTGCATAGCTTAGAAAATAATCAGCAACTGAATTATTGGGGTTGGTTCCGGCTGAAAATGTTGAATTATTGTAATTGTTCGTGTTTTCATAATTTAAGGCGAGTGAAAACTTTTTCCAATCGCTATTTGAGTTTTGGTTGTTAAACACAAAAACTCCACCAGCTTGATTTAAATCAAAGGAATTGTCTTTCTCAGTTGCAGTTGTGCCAAAATAATTGGAATTATTTTCTTTGTTGTTGTTGGTTATCGTTATTCCAAATTGATTGTTTAAAAAGACAGCCGAGCTTGCGGGGTTTAAACCGATGGATGAAAAGTCGCCTCCAAGCGCCCCAAAAGCGCCACTCATGGCCTTGAAACGGGCCGTGCCATTGAGATTGTCTTGCGAATATCGCATTCCATCCGAAATCTCTTGTGATTGGGCTACAACAAATGTAAAACCCGTAAATAATAAAAACAGATATTTTTTCATTTTGATACAGTTTATGTTTTTTCTATTTGATATATGAGAATGTATTTATCTTCTTCCTCCACTTCGGGAACTTCCTCCTCCGCTTGAAGACCTTCCGCTGCCGGATGAAGAGCTGCTTGATCT
Organism: Porticoccaceae bacterium; assembly: GCA_047635475.1. Taxonomy (GTDB): domain Bacteria; phylum Bacteroidota; class Bacteroidia; order Flavobacteriales; family Flavobacteriaceae; genus Flavobacterium. The sequence goes on along the minus strand of JBLIKQ010000008.1, from coordinate 17,623 downwards.
TGAAGGTGAATAGTTATCGTTTCGGATACTACTGGAATTTGTTTGTCTACTGGTGTCTGTGTTTGCTCTTCGTGTAGGGGTGTTGTAAGATTGATTTTGTGATTCCCTGCTTCGGGTAAAAGTCGGGCTGTTTCTTGATGTGTTATTGTTAAGAGAGCTTCTTCTATTGTCAAAAGTATTTGTGTTTCTATTTGCACTTGCTCTGTTTTGAGAAGAGTTTCTTGAACTGTAATTTCTGTTTACAGTGTTAGAGTAAGATGAAGACGAACCTCTTCTGCTACGGTTGTATGAATAAGTGCTATTGTTGTAATTGGATCCATAATTAGAATAGCCATAATTTCCCCAACCATTACCGTACCAGCCATTACCATACCAGTTATTATTCCAGCCCCAATTGTTCCATCCAAAGCCTGCATTCATTCCCCATCCAAAACCAGAATTAAACCCCCAATTGTTTCCGTACCAATTATTCATGCCCCAATTGTTCATTCCCCAATTGTTTCCGTACCAGTTATTCATGCCCCATCCGTTATTATAAATATTTACAGATTGAGCATTTTCTCCCCAACCAGGGTAGGCAGTGTAGTTTTCCTGAATAGTATCATTTTGCAAATCATAATCTGTAAAAGCTTCACTAGTTTGATTGTCGTTTTGTAGCGAGTTAAAATAGTTTGTATATTTATTGTTTGGAGCATTTTGTGCGGTTCTTTCGGTAATTTGATTTGAAGTAGTACCATAGATTCCATCATTGTCGTAGTAGGAAGTGTTTTGATAGGACCCACAAGATGCCATCAAAAAGAAACTTAAAATTACAATTAGAGACGTAAATGAAGTTTTTTTGTCTAAAAATATATTAGTTTTCATATCTGTTAGTTTTTTTATTGTTGCACACTACAAAAATAGTTAGTTTTGTCGAACTATTTACTTTAAGAAATAATGCAAAATTTGTGCCAAACTATTAAATATGAGTAAGAACCTTACTACGAGATCAGAAGATTATTCAAAATGGTATAATGAACTGGTTGTTAAAGCTGATTTAGCTGAAAATTCAGGGGTTAGAGGCTGTATGGTTATCAAACCTTATGGCTATGCTATTTGGGAAAAAATGCAAGCGGAGTTAGATCGAATGTTCAAAGAAACAGGCCATGAAAACGCCTATTTTCCATTATTCGTCCCTAAAAGCATGTTTGAAGCAGAAGAAAAAAATGCGGAAGGATTCGCAAAAGAGTGTGCTATAGTGACGCATTATAGACTAAAAAATGATCCGGACAAACCCGGAAAATTAATGGTAGATCCCAATGCAAAACTAGAGGAAGAACTTATTGTCCGTCCCACGAGTGAAGCAATTATTTGGTCTACTTTTAAGGGATGGGTTCAATCTTACAGGGACTTACCTTTGTTGATTAATCAATGGGCTAATGTAGTTCGATGGGAAATGAGAACACGTTTGTTCCTGAGAACCGCCGAGTTTTTATGGCAAGAGGGACATACTGCACACGCAACGAGAGATGAAGCTATCGAGGAAGCGGAAAAAATGATGAATGTTTATGCTGAATTTGCAGAAAATTTCATGGCTATTCCAGTCGTAAAAGGGATTAAAACAGAGACGGAACGTTTTGCTGGCGCTGAAGAAACGTATTGTATTGAAGCATTGATGCAAGATGGTAAAGCGCTTCAGGCGGGAACGTCCCACTTTTTAGGTCAGAACTTTGCAAAAGCATTCGACGTTAAATTTGCTAATGCCGAAGGTAAGCAAGAATACGTTTGGGGGACCTCATGGGGAGTTTCGACCCGCTTAATGGGCGCTTTAGTGATGACGCATTCAGATGACAAAGGATTAGTTTTACCTCCAAATTTGGCTCCTATACAAGTAGTGATCGTGCCAATTTACAAAACAGATGAACAACTAGATGAAATTACAGCAGAAGTAAACGTATTGATAGCCGCATTGAAAAAGTTAAATGTTTCTGTTAAATATGATAATAGAACTACGCAAAAACCAGGGTTTAAATTTGCAGAATGGGAACTAAAAGGTGTTCCTGTGCGAATTGCTGTTGGACCTAAAGATTTGGAAAATGGAACTTTTGAAGTGGCTAGAAGAGATACTTTGACAAAGGAAGTGAAATCCAAAGACGGAATTGCAGCTTATATCAGCGATTTGTTAGGGCAAATTCAAGAAGATTTATTTAATAAAGCATTGAATTATAGAGACAGTCATATTACCGAAGTTAACAGTTTTGAAGAATTTAAAACTGTTTTAAACGATAAAGGAGGTTTTGTATCAGCACATTGGGATGGAACTGCGGCGACAGAAGAGAAGATAAAAGATTTGACTAAAGCCACTATTAGGTGTGTCCCTTTAGTTAGGGTAGAAGAGGCTGGAATCTGTCTGTTTACTGGACTTAAGTCTACAGGAAGAGTATTGTTTGCTAAGGCATATTAAAAAAAAATAATTTTTTTCACATGTACTATTGTGCGTTTCAAAAATAGTTGTATTTTTGCATCCGCATTACAGAAGCAGGGCCCGTTCGTCTATCGGTTAGGACGCATGGTTTTCATCCATGTAAGAGCGGTTCGATTCCGCTACGGGCTACTATTTTTTTTGCAGCTTAAAGTTATCCCGAACTTAGAGGGAAAATGGCCCGTTCGTCTATCGGTTAGGACGCATGGTTTTCATCCATGTAAGAGCGGTTCGATTCCGCTACGGGCTACTAAATTAATTTAAGTTTTAGATTGATAAATAACTTAGAAGGATTATGGTCCGTTCGTCTAGGGGTTAGGACGCCAAGATTTCGTCTTGGTAACAGGGGTTCGATTCCCTTACGGACTACTAAAAAAAGAATAGTAAAAGATAAAAACATAATAAAATGGCAAATCATAAATCAGCTTTAAAAAGAATTAGAAGTAACGAAACGAAAAGAGTGTTAAATAGATACCAACACAAAACTACTCGTAATGCTATTAAAGCATTAAGAATAGCAACTGATAAAGTGGATGCTACATCTAAATTGTCAAACGTGATATCTATGATTGACAAGTTAGCTAAAAAGAATATTATTCATGATAACAAAGCGTCTAATTTAAAATCTAAATTAACTAAATTTGTTGCTAAATTGTAATATTTACATTTTATTGATTCTATAAGAAAAAGCTCCTCATAAAGGAGCTTTTTTTATATTTTGACGTTGTGTAAAATAAAAAAATATCTAAAAATGTTTTTGTTATTCGGAAGTTTAAATTATACGAAACCTGACTTTAAACGCTATTACCTTCTTAAAAAATTTACTGGTGCTCTTGTTCGGTTAAATTTCTCTCTGCTGCATTTTAGCAGTTAAGTAATCAAGCATTAATAAAGTGATTGGTTTTGATAAAAAATCAATAACCATGAGGTTTTTTTTGCTTTTTGTAAGTCTTCCAGATCTATTCTTGTCTAAAGGATAATTATTGTTGTGGTTGTAAAATCAGAATAATTTGAGTCGCAAAAACATTCCAAGAATTTTCAACCACCCATTACGGGCATGTTAAGACCTAAGAAAATTAACTAGGGTATTTTGTGAAGCTTGTCATCACTGGCTGAATTTTTAAACGCGTAAAAGTATTGGAGTGCCTTTTCTTCATTTAGCGGTGTAATATTAAAGCCGAACATGCTTTCTTGTAGTTCTGAGTCTTCAAAAGGGATATCTTCGATACGGCTTAAAAGACTAGTTAAATTAGATATTGGTGCTCTGAGGTTGCGTGAAGTGATAGATGAAAATTCTTTTAAGTCCTGATTGTTTTTTGTTAGTTCCCTTATAAGTTGTTCCTTTTCTTGTTGTTTTTCGTCCGAAAAATCTCTTTGTATAGAGACCCAATGTGATAATTAGTTCTCTGATTTATAAATAGGAATCTTGGAGAATCGTAACCAAAACACTTCTCTACTTTTTTTATAACCTATCATTCTAATTGCTTTTCCATTCTCGTCTTTTATTAGAAATTCTTTGTCGAGTACCTATTTGTATGAGTGGTTAGAACATTTAAATTGGTATTCATTCTGCCAATTATCAGTTTTTTGCTCGATGAAGGACAATAGTTTAATAAATATATTAATACTGTCCTCCGGGGGGATGTTATCGAACCAACATTTTGAGCTATCTCCAACTTGATGTTCATTATATCCAAAAACAGCTAGAATTTCATTGTTCCAAAAGATCTTGTCCTCTTGTATTTTCCAATCCCATATAGTTTCGCTAGTAGCTTTAGTTACAGTATCATACTTTATTTGATTCTTGTATAACGTTGGTTGTGCTCTGAAGTTTTCGAGCACTTTTTTATCTTGGTTTTGGTCTTTGAATAAAATATATCTATATTCTATACCAGTAAATAGGATTAAGGTAATGTCTTTTAAAAAACTGCATCGGGGATAGTCTTTTATTAAAGAGAACTTTAGAAAAGTTTTACAAAAAAAAATAGCCACAAACAAAGCGATCATTAGGTGTATAATGGTAATCTGATTGGACTTCTAGTTATTCTAATATAAGTAAATAGTAAAAAACTCTCTGTAAACATAATTTGTAGCAATTTAGGTTTATGTCAAAGCAACAATCTGTAAACTATTACAGAAATATTTTTTATATCAAAATAAAGTGTACCTTTGCAGCCATTAAAAATCACAGATGGAATCTATTAGAAACATTGCAATTATTGCCCACGTCGATCACGGTAAAACAACTTTGGTTGATAAAATTATGTATCACTGTCAGTTATTTCGTGACAATCAAAACACAGGTGATCTAATTCTTGATAACAACGACTTAGAGCGTGAAAGAGGTATTACTATAACTTCAAAAAACGTTTCTGTAGTTTACAAAGGAACAAAAATCAATATTATTGATACCCCTGGTCACGCCGATTTTGGTGGCGAGGTAGAGCGTGTGTTGAACATGGCCGATGGAGTTTGTCTATTAGTAGATGCTTTTGAAGGGCCAATGCCACAGACGCGATTTGTGTTGCAAAAAGCGCTAGATCTTGGTCTGAAGCCATGTGTTGTTATAAATAAAGTTGACAAAGAAAACTGTACTCCTGAAGAAGTTCATGAAAAAGTTTTTGACTTAATGTTCGAATTAGGAGCAGAAGAGTGGCAGTTAGATTTTCCAACTGTTTATGGTTCAGCTAAAAATAACTGGATGTCTGACCATTGGGAAAACGTAACTGATAATGTTGAAGCATTATTAGATATGGTTATCGAAAATGTTCCAGCTCCAAAAGTTTCTGAAGGGACTCCGCAAATGTTAATCACTTCGTTAGACTTCTCTGCGTTTACAGGTCGTATCGCTATTGGTCGTCTTGAAAGAGGTGTTTTAAAAGAAGGGATGCCAATTTCTTTGTGTAAAAGAGAGGGCGTAATAATGAAATCACGTATTAAGGAATTACATACTTTTGAAGGTTTAGGCCGTATTAAAGTTCAAGAGGTAAGCGCTGGAGATATTTGTGCTATTGTTGGAGTTGAAGGTTTTGAAATTGGAGATACAATCGCAGATTTTGAAAATCCTGAGGCTTTACAAACAATTACAATTGATGAGCCAACAATGAGCATGTTGTTTACAATTAATGACTCTCCTTTCTTCGGTAAAGAGGGTAAATTTGTAACTTCCCGTCATATTAGAGATCGTTTGACAAAAGAATTAGAGAAAAACTTAGCAATGAAATTGGGTGAAACTGATTCAGCTGATAAGTTTATGGTCTTTGGTCGTGGTGTACTTCACTTGTCTGTTCTTATTGAAACAATGAGAAGAGAAGGCTATGAATTACAAATAGGGCAGCCGCAGGTTATTATCAAAGAAATTGATGGTAAAAAGTGTGAGCCAATAGAAGAATTAACTATTGATTTACCGGAAAATCTTTCTGGTAGAGCGGTAGAGTTTGTTACTATCCGCAAAGGTGAAATGTTGAGCATGGAAGGTAAAGGGGAGCGAATGATAATAAAATTCAATATTCCATCTCGTGGAATTATCGGATTGCGTAATCAATTGCTTACAGCCACAGCTGGAGAAGCTATTATGTCACATCGTTATATTGGATACGAGCCATTTAAAGGAGCAATTCCTGGACGTAACAATGGCTCTTTGATTTCTATGGAAAACGGAAAAGCAATTCCTTATTCTATCGATAAATTGCAAGATCGTGGTAAGTTCTTCGTTAATCCTAATGATGAAATTTACGAAGGTCAAGTAATTGGAGAAAATTCTCGTAGTGATGATATGAGTGTGAATGTAACTAAGGCTAAAAAGCAGTCTAATGTTCGTTCGTCTGGAAATGATGAAAAAGCAAGGATTATCCCTCCAATTATTTTCTCATTAGAGGAAGCTTTAGAATACATTCAAAAAGATGAATATGTTGAGGTAACTCCAAAGTCTATTCGTTTAAGAAAGATCTATTTGACAGAGACTGATAGAAAAAGATTTAAAATCTAATTTTATTCATATATGAAGTAAAGCCATTCGAAAGAATGGCTTTTTTTATACTTTTATTTTTGAGTGCCTTACGTGATTGGCTATAAAGCATTCTTTTAATCTTTTATTTGTCGGTAAAAAAGCTAAAAAGTATGGGGAATAAGTGTACTATTCTATAATAATTATCTCTTTAAACTGAAGTGTCCCTTGGCTTCTCTACCGTCTTCTAACCTTACCGTATACCAATAATCGTCAGAGGGTAAAGCCTGGCCATTACAAGTACCATCCCAACCTTCACTGCTGGTGTTGATTTGAGTTATTAATTTTCCATAACGATCGTATATGAATATAATTGAGTTCGAATTGAAGTTTGCATTAACGCCTTTTACATTCCAATAATCATTAAATCCATCGCCGTTTGGTGTAAAATATTTTGGAAGTCCAAGTATAGCAATAGTCTGACTGACCGTACCACAACCATTTTTATCAATTACATAAACCTCATGTGTACCGGCCGATATATTATCAAAATAATTAGATATTTGAAAAGGTCCACTTGGAGAATCTAAGCTGTATTGATATTGACCTGTTCCAGTAGTATTTATAGTAATTGTATTTGTTTCTGATAGATCTATTATAGATATGGAACTAATATTTGCAACATCTGAAGCGGTTATCTTTATGGTTCGGATTCTGCTGCAACCAGCAGTAGATTTAACTTCTACTGCGTAAATACCCTCTGTGTTAACATCAAGTTTAGCTTGGCCTTGACCCATAAGTATTATACTGTTTTTGGTCCAGGTATAACTGTATTCACTTTCCGCCGAGCCGTCATTTATACCTGCATTAAGTTGAATATAAAAAGTAGGCAAATTAGAACAGACCAGAGTATCGTCTTTGTGATCCTCATTAGTACTAATACTTGGTTTTGGATTAACTGTGAGTGTTATAGCGGGAGCTATTCCGTAACATGCGTTATCTATCGTACTTTCTACTCTAACCCAGATTTGTTGTGAATTTGGATATCCAATATTTCTATAATTAGAAATATTAATTATTTTATTTGTTTCAGCTAAGGCATCTATTTCATTTTTGTAATACTTGATAGAATAAGCAGCTGGTGTTCCTAGAAATAGATTTTCAATTTCGGAAGTTACGCTACTGAAATCAAATGTTGAAATGCCATCCGTATCGTCATTTGAACTATCAAGATTATCGTCACAGTTTACAAATTTAGGTTTGTAACTATCTGGTATTTTTGTTGAAGACAATACTAAATTTATTTGTGCAACTTTAAAACATCCGTTTGAATTTTCAACTCTTGCCCAAACGGATCCGCTCCCGCTTCTATAAGCTGTGGGAGGTAAGATTTTTAATGTTATATCATTATTGCTTGCCCCATCGAGAGTAGTAAAATAACTAAAAGTATCATTTAGATTTGTAGAAATGAAACTATTGTTTTCTGTTAAATTAAAATCAGAGATGCCATTAGCATCGTCATCACATTGTACTAATGTAATAGATGAAGTCACATTTGGTAAAGGATAAACTGTTAATGTGCTTTCATTTGAAATCAAACCGCATGAATTTCCCATTTTGCTCAATTGAACGCGGTATTTGTAGTCGTTCATCGCATTGGTAACACTTGTAATTATCAAGGTGTTTGTCAAAGCATTTGAGTACGGTGCGTTATTATCTATGTCATTCCAAGTTGTACCATTTGTAGATAATTGCCATTGATAGCTGTTTACGCCATTATCAATTAATGTAATTGTGGCATTTTTGAATTCGCAAGTTGGTGCGACATTAGGTTGACTTGTGATTACAATAGGGGCTGCAATAATGTAGTTTAGATGTGGTGTTGTATAGCCAATACCGCTAGTAACAACGCCATTTGTATTTACCTTTATTGGATTACTACCTAATAAGCCATCATTATTGGAGTCTGAGAATCCCGCCTCTATAACATCGTAACAAAGATCATTATCACTGTCAATTTCAATATAATTTTTTATCCCATCAGCATCCGTATCTTGTATAGTATATTTCAGAACACCAGAATCAGCTAAAGTTTCTAAGGAAGATAACAGTCCGTTAGTACCAAAACCACTCTTAGCCCCGTCTACAACACCATCATTATTAGCATCAATCGCTCCGCTGTCTGATTCAACTAAATCATATATTCCATCATTGTCACTGTCTAGATCTAAATAATCCGGAACGCCAGCAATCGAGGCATCTAAATCCGTATCTACTGGAAAAATACCATTACCGTAGGCATCGCTCAATCCGTCTTTGTTTAAATCAACAGCTGTGCGAGTAATAAAATTACTTCCTTGAGCTTCTATTGCATCCGGTATACCATCATTATCACTGTCAATATCTAGTTGGTCAAAAACTCCATCTCCATCTGAGTCTCTTGGAATACAAGTGGCGATAATTGAAAAAGAAGCTTTACTGGCAGTTAGATCGGATAAGTTTTTTTGAATAAACGAAAGCGAAGTTGTAAGATAGGAACTAAAACTAAATGTTCCTGTACCAGCCGCTAAAGGAATTGTACTGTTCAATCTGAAGCGTATTTCAAAAGAAGAGTATTGCGTAATACCACTTTCATAGATGCCGTCATAATTGGTGTCTATCAAGAGTTGATTGTCAGTATTTAATACTGTTATTGTTTTGTTAAACGGGCATTTGACAATAAACTCTGCGTCAGAACTGATTAAATTTGTGGAAGTAGTGTCGAGGGTATATTTTAAAGCAACTGAGATTGGTTTTGCAAAATTAATAGTATAATTTATGCCGTTATTTTTACCTTTTGGAATTTCGGTAATAAAGTCACCATTGTTTTTTCCAATGAAAGAAAATGAAGAGGTTGCGAAACGACTTATAGGGCTAATTGTTCCAGTAAACGAATTGGAATAATCTCCGGTTGAAATCGGACCTGCATTTGGGTTTGTGATGTTAACTCCAAGGTTTCCGTAGGATTCAGTACAATTAGTTATACCATCGTTATCCAAGTCAATATCTATATTGTTGTTTGCTATATCATTGTCGTCATTTGAGGAACAGTCGCTTACGGGTATTTTGTCAGATTCTAATATTGTGCCACAAGTAGCAATAGTTGCTTTTACATAATAGTAGCCAGGGATTATAGGAAAGTAATTATTGCTGGTAGCTCCAGAAATTTCAACTTCATTAAAATACCATTGAAAAGTATCAAATCCAGAAATTTCATTCACTGATAACTTAGTATTAGGAATACAACTAGATTGAGTAGCGGTAACTTTATTAAGAGTGACTTGGGGTTTGAATGTAAAACCGGAATAGAAGCCGCCATAGGTAGCAGCACCATCAGAACCATAAGAAGCAAGATACAATTGTCCTGTGGAATAAACGGAAACATTTCCGGAAAGGCCGGTTATGGTATAGGTCTCATAACTTGAATTTCCTATGACTAGTTTAGGCCCATCAACGATGGCTGGTAAAGACGATAATGTGTATGATGAACCATTAATGGCAAATGTCAAGCTTGCATTTCTTTCGGTGACGATTGTTACACGACCAGTAAATGTCCTTGAGCCTATCTGGTTTAAATCAGGAATATTATCAATTAATTTTGGTGTTTCGCAACTTAAAGGGGGAACAAAAAATAATTCCTGATTGGCTTGATCAATTCTAGAATTGTCTCCTACACTTTGATAGATGAAAGTGTTTTTTGAAGTTTTGATATATAGATTGCCTGATGCACTAAAACTTGATCCATCCAAGGCGATGTTTTCTCCTGCGTTTAAAGTAGTGATAGCGGTAGCACTGCCATTTAAAAAAACTTCGGTATTGTTTTCGTGTGCAACAATAAGTGCTCTTTCTACCGAAGCTTGCCCTGTACTTTTTATGAGAATGTATTCTTTTCCTGTCCTCTCTGCCGATACTATTTGATCAAAACCAAGGTCTACATTTTGAGATATATTTCCATTTGTTCCTGTGTAAGACCCACAATTTACAGCAATAGGTTTATCCGAGCTTACCAAGGCGCCGATTAATCCGTCGCGATTGGCATCAGTTGATCCTTTTACTGCCAAAACATAGCTTTCTCCACTGTTCAAAATAATATCGGCAGGGTTAGTACCGCCGCTGTTATTAATTAAAGAAACGCCGGCTTTTATCCCACTAAAGTTTATTAGTGTATTGTTTTCTGTAGCCAAGACAGATATAAATGTAAGATGAGCTAAACCTGTGGCGCTTATACCGGTATTTGTGAATGCTCCAATTCTAAACTCAGTGCCCAGTGCTGCCAGTCCTTTTGAAACTAATGCTCCTGCCTGATTTCCATTTCCTGCAATTACTCTAGCTGTTACGTATATCACATTATCGGCTTCTATAATATATCCCTTGCTGTTAAGAACAGCACTTACTAAACTTTCTTTTACATGAAGTTGAGAGTCAGTTCCGTATCCAGCATTAAATATATACGGATTACTTTGTGAAACAGTTCCCAAAATCATAGCTCCGCCTAGTTGATTTATTTTGAAGTTTACGGGCGTAATACTTGGGGTTGAGATATATAAAAATTGTTCTTGAGCGGCTTGATTATCGGAACCTGATAATGGCGGAATATAATGCGTTTTGCTAAATTGCGCAAAGCTGCTTATTGATATAAAAGTAAATAAAACATATAAAGTTTTTTTCATGCTCTAGAAATAGTGAAATAGCGGTTATCTTTTTAAAGTAAAGTGACCTTTTAGCTCCCTTCCATTCTCTAATGTAATTGCAAACCAAAAATCATCAGCGGCTAATGGAAGTCCGTTGAATGTTCCGTCCCAGCCAAGACCCGAAGGGTCTATTTGTTTCAGGAGTTTGCCAAAACGGTCAAAGATATAAATTATTGATTTTGAATTAAGATTTGTATTTATTCCTTTCAAATTCCAATAGTCGTTGAACCCGTCTCCATTTGGAGTAAAAAATTTTGGGACAGCTAGTACTGCTATAGTTTTTTGAATAGTTCCACATCCATTTGTGTCATTTATAAATACTTCGTGAATTCCAGCCGTAAGGTTATTAAAGAAATTTGAGGATTGAAATGGACCTGTCGCAGCGTCCAAGCTGTAACTATAATTACCCGATCCTGAGACATTAATAGTTACTGAATTTGTTTCTGTTAGATCAATTATATCGACAGAGTCAATCTGAGCAATATCTGAAGCGCTAACTTTTATGTTTCGGGTTCTGCTGCAACCAAAAAGGTTGGTTGCTGTAACGGTATAATTCCCCATCGTATTCACATCAAGTGTATAGCCAGAGTTGCCGGTTAAGACTTCATTGTCTTTAGACCAAATATAGCTGTAGTTTTCTATTGGCGAACCATCCAGAAGTCCTGCGTTGAGTTTTACAAAAAAAGATGGAAGATTAGAGCATACTAGAGCATCAGCACTATGATCCTCATTAGTGTCTATGTTTGGTTTTGGATTAACTCTGAGAGTTATATGTGGACCGAGTCCGTAACAGGAGTTATTTAGGGTACTTTCTATACGAACCCAAATTTGTTGTGTAAAGGGGGAATCAGTATTTCTAAAGTTGGTAGTGTTTGTGATTTCATTTGATTCAGATAAGGCATCTGATTCATTTCCATAATATTTTATGTCATATGTCGTACTTGGAGACGGCAATAGCGCTTTTATGTCAGTGGTTGTACTGCTAAAATCAAATAAAGAAATACCATCGGTATCATTTTGAGTTGAATTAATATGATCATCGCAAGATTCAAACATCCTGCTAAAGATTTTTGGAATCTGGGTTGTTGATATAATCAAATTTAGTTGGGCAGTGTTAAAACACCCAGTTGAATTTTCTACTCTTACCCAAACAGTTCCGTTTCCACTTCTATAAGCTGAGGGATTTAATATCTTTAATGTTAAATCATTATTACGTGCCCCATTAGGAGTAGTAAAATAACTAAGAGTATCATTCAGATTTGTTGAAATAAAATGATTATTTTCTATTAAATTAAAATCGGAGATGCCATCAGTATCATCATCACATTGCACTAAGTTAATTGGTGTATTCATGTTTGGTAAAGCTAAAACTGAAAGTATAGTTTCATCAGATATTAAACCACAAGAATTCCCTATCTTACTTAGAGCAACTCGGTATTTATATCCGTTCATTGCAGTAGTTACTCGTGATATTGAAATAGTATTAAATTGTACTCCAGAATAGACAGCATTGTTAACTAAATCTGACCACGTTATGCCATTTGTGCAAATTTGCCATTGATAGCTGTTTCCGCCATTATCGGCTATTGATATTCTCGTAGTTTCGAGTTCACAAGTTGGTGTAATATTTGGTTCTGTTGTAATTATAATGGGGGCTGCGATGGTATAATTTAAATTAGGCCTAGTGTAAGCAGTCCCGCTAGTAACAACTCCGCTTGTATTTACCTTTATTAGATTACTACCTAAGAAGCCATCATTATTTGGATCTAGGAATCCTGCTTCGATAACATCGTTACAAAAATCATTATCACTGTCAATTTCTATATAATTTTTAATCCCGTCACCATCCGTATCTTGTATGGTATATTTCAGAATACCAGAACCGGCTAAAGTTTCTACTGATGATGATAGTCCGTTACTGCCAAAACTACTCTTAGCTCCATCTACAATGCCGTCATTATTAGTATCAATAGCTCCACTGCCCGATTCAACTAAATCATATATTCCATCATTGTCACTGTCAAGATCTAAATAATCCGGAACACCAGCAATCGAGGCATCTAAATCGGTATCTATTGGAACAATACCCATAGCATTGCCATAGGCATCACTCAATCCGTCTTTGTTTAAATCAACAGCTGTGTTAGTAATAAAATTACTTCCTTGAGCTTCTATTGCATCTGGGATACCGTCATTATCACTGTCAATATCTAATTGATCAGAAATTCCGTCTTGATCAGTATCTTTAGGTACACAAACTGCAAAAAACTTTAAAGAGGATTTATTTGGAGTGTCGTCTGATAGGTTTTTTTGGGTAAAACGAATCGTATTTGTCAGATAGCTTAAAAACTTGAAGGTCCCAGTGCCAGCGGGTAATGATGTTATGCTTTTCAATTTGAAACGTATTTCAAAGGATGAAAACTCAGTTATTCCACTTTCGTAAATCCCATCATAATTGGTATCGATTAATAATTGGTCAGTTGGATTTAAAACTGTAATTGTTTTGTCAACATCAGAATTTATAATATATTCAGCATCAGCATTCAAAAGATCTGTTGCGTTGGCCGTTGTAATGTATTCTATTCCTAAACTTATAGGTTGTGCAAAAGTCATTTTGTAGCTGACACTGTTGTTTAATCCAGCAGGAATTTCTAACACAACACTACCATCGTAATTACCGGTAATAGTTCCAGGGGTGCCTTTCCCAAAAGTATTGACGGTTCCAATGAAAAGATTTGAATAATTTTCAACAGCAATTGTTCCCCCCATTGGGTTAGAGATGTCTATATTTTGATTTCCATAAGATTCAATGCAATTTGTTATCCCGTCATTGTCATTGTCTATATCAATATTATTGTTTACTCCGTCTCCATCGGTGTCAATTGGACGGTCGCTTACAGGAATTTCATCTGATAAAATCGTAGTGCCGCAACTAGTAATGAATTTTCTCACTTGATAATATCCCGGACCTTTTTTCGAAAGAGTTGGTGTATAGCTATCTGATATTTCTCCATCAATATCAACGCCATTAAATATCCATTGAAAGGTATTGTTTAATGGGTTAGCAGCAATGTTTAATTCAATATCTGGCATATAACGAGAAGTTGTTGAGACTTTATTAGTAGATATGATTTCTGGCTTTAAATCGAAACCGGAATAGTAGCCACCATAAGTTGCTGCACTATTAGACCCGAAAAAAGAAACATAAACTTCTTGGTTTGAAAACACCCCTATGTTTCCAGTCAAACCAGTTAAACTATAGGCTATATATTGAGCATTCAATGTTGTCACGAGCTTTGAAGGTAAAATGCTTATAGCAGACGGAAGACCTGTGATATCATATAGCACACCATCAATTCTTATTTGTAAGGACGCATCTATTTTCGTAACAACGTTTAGTCTGCTATTTTTGGTAAAGAAAAGACTACCAATTTTTTCAATTAATGGAATGTTGTTTACAATATTTGGGGTAGAACAATTTAATGGTGGAACAAAAAACATTTCTTGATTAGGCTGATTAGGTCCTCCAACACTTTGGTAAGCAAAAGTGGGTTTAGTAGTTCTTACATACATAGTTCCATTTGCTTCATATAAGCTGCCATCAATTGCTAAATATTTACCCGCACCTAAAGTTCCTGCGCTAACTTCATTTATAAATATTTCGGTATCGTCTTCGTGCGCCACAATTAAAGGTCTTTCGGTAATGTTTTGACCAAGCCCCCGAACAAATATATATTCCTTTCCAATGTTTTCAACTGGAACAATTTGGTCAAATCCTAAATCTAAATTATTGTTGATATCTCCATTCGTCCCGCCAAAAGAACCGCAATTTAAAGCTATTGGTTTGCTTGCTTTAACCAATGTTCCGATTAATCCGTCTTTATTGGCGGTACTATTATCTTCGGTAGCCAAAATATAGCTTTGTCCTCTATTTAATATGATGCTGGGAGGCACATTGCCAACACTTGGATTATTCAACAATAAAACGCCTGGTTTAATATCTTTGAATTCCACAAGTGTATTGTTTTCTGTAGCCAAAATAGAAAGAAAAGTAAATCTGGGTGTGCTTGTGTTTGTTGTTCCAGTATTTATAAAGGCTCCAACTCTGAATTCTTTTCCCAATGCCGACAGTCCTTTTGATACTAATGAACCTGCTTGAGCGTTAGTACTTCCCGCCGTTACTCTAACAGCAACGTAAATTAAACTTTCGGCCTCAATGATGTAACCTTTATCAGTTAAGGGCGTATTTAAAGACCCAGTGCTTGCCATCAATTGGGTATTGGGTCCTGAATTAATATAATATTCTCGCGGATCATTTTGGGATACTGTTACATTTGTAATTCCTACGCCTATGGCATTAATTTTAACGTTTACAGGAGTGATACTTGGTGTTGAGATATATATATATTGTTCTTGTGGAGTAACACTAAGACTATTTCCAGAACTCAAAGGTGGAATATAATGCGTTTTGCTAAATTGCGCAAAGCAACTTATTGAAATAAAAGTAAAAAAAATAAACAAAGTATTTTTCATGATGTAAAAATAGTGAAATAGCTGTTATCTTTCTACAGTAAAGTGACCTTTTATAATCTTTCCGCTGTCAAAATTTAAAGAGAACCAATAGTCGTCTGAAGGCAATGAAGTTCCATTAAATGAACCATTCCAACCTGCACTTGACGAATCAAATTGTTTTAATAGTTTTCCATATCGGTCGTAGATAGTTATAATTGATATGGGTAATGAGCCAAGGTTTTTAATTTCCAAAAATCATTATATCCGTCTCCATTTGGTGTAAAAAATCGCGGGTAATCGAGAATGGAAATAGGATAGGTTAGGTAAGCACAAGTGTCAGAGTCCCTTATGAATGCGGTGTAATTCCCAGCTGCTAAATTAGTAAAGAAAGGTGAAAGTTGGAAGTTCTTTCCGTCTAAAGAAAATTCGTAAGTGTCATTAGTTGTTGGAGGTATCAACTGGACCGAATTATCATTACCCGAAAAATCATTTATAATTGGGCTTGTTGATGGTGTAGTAGCTAATTCGTAGCCAGGAATAGTTTGCAAGTTTATTTCGGCAGCTTCAGTGCATCCGTAGGTTTCACTGGTCGCTTTTACAAAAACTGTTTGGTCTGTTGGAGCTGTTTTGACAAATGATTTAGGGTTTTCTATAGGGTCTGATAAAATAGTTCCCGTTTGTGTTTCGTAATAGTCGAAAGTAGTCAAGCTGGCATCTTTATTTCTAATTGTGGCTTCCGCTTTTGTCAAATCAAAAAAAGGGTCTTCGCTATCATTGCATTTTATAAGTGAGGTGTTAGTCAAAATTATCTTAGGTCCATATTCTATTTTGATTTCGCCACTTACGGTGCAATTTGCCGCCACAGGCACTTCCGCTTGATAAACACCTTCTTTCTGTACTGTCAAAGAAGAACCGATTTCGGCAAGTGTTGTTGTTGTTCCGCTAGAATCAGTTCTTGTCCATTTGTGACGGCCATTGAGACTAGAGGAAAGCGTGATGGTCTCCCCAAAACAAACAGGGTTATTGGTATCGATTAATTTGTCTTGACCTAAATCAATTTCCGAAACAAAGCTACCAGCTTGAAGGAAGACAGCGGAGTCATAATCAACAAGCTGATCATCCGCTAATACTAATTTTATATGATAAGACTTCCCTGCGATAACGATTGTTTGCGCCGTCAGAACTGTGGTTTGGCCAGCGTAATTGATAGGGCTTGAATTTGTTGATGCTGTGTTTGATTGCCCAAAATATTGTTCGTTAGCTGCAGGGCATCCTGCTATCGTGGTTCCGTCTGTCCTGGTAAAGTTAGGGATTATGGGGTATACATTTATTGATGAAACAGAGGTAGCCGTGTTTGGTAATACTGCTATATTCGTATAACTTCCTGAGCTTCCGTTTTCCTTAATCAAGAAAGCAAATCCGTCTGAATAATAGCAAGGATAAACATCTTGGTATTCATTGGAGGCGAAAATGTAATCAAAGCTGATGAAATTTGTCAATGGGATGAAATCGAATTCTAAAACGCTAGCATTAATTGACTTGATACCTAATTCCTGATCCAAGTCTATATCCCCTAACCAAGAAGAGTCTCCTCCACCTTCGCTTCTTACAAACGGGCCTTCCGCATTTTTACTGCTCCAGGTATTTAACAAAACACCTCCCGAAAAGGGAAAGCTACTCCCATTTTTGTCGAAAGATCCATAACTATTTCTTGACCCCGAAAAGGTATCGCCTTTTACCTTTTCTCCAGAAACATCGACACAGGATCCATTGTTTGTTAAAATGTTTACGAGATCTATTGCGGTTTTCGAATCATCTACTGTTATAGATTGCGCCGCTGCACTACTAGTAATGCAACAGATAAGCATATAAAATATTTTTTTTATCCAATTCATAGGCTAGTAAAGGTACTATAAATCTCTGTTTTTTAGCAATTGATAGGAGAACAAAGTAAATAGCAGCGACCATCCCAAT
>JBLIKQ010000007.1:0-55353 GCA_047635475.1 Porticoccaceae bacterium | reverse complement strand
TATATTCGATGTCATTAAAAAGTCAATTGGCGTCAGTTCGGATTTTGGCGATTGAGAATTTAAAAAAAGACAGCATTAATTTTAAGGATTTCAAAAATCAACTGTTAGAATTAAAGATTACAGAAAAGAATGAAAATGCTTTAGATTTATTAAATGCTTTAAGTATTTAATTTTTTGCAGTATTATAGATTATAACAATATTAGAAACGCCTTTTTGAGGCGTTTTCTTATTATTATAATATCCTATTGGTTTTTGTTTTTATATAAGATTTAATTATTGTAAACGGCTCTTATATAGTCATTCTAACAGACTTTTATTTTTTCTAGTTATTGCTATGATTATTGGATATTTATACACGCAATTAGCTTTGTTTTAAGTATAATGTTCATTAGATATTACTTTAACGGCTTGTTAACAAGAGTGTGTTAATAAAAATTGTATTTTTAAATTATTAATAATTAAAATAGAATAACATGTCAAATAATGCGGGAAATACTTTAGTAGCTCTAGTTGGTGGAATAGCAATTGGTGCAGGAATAGGAATTTTGTTTGCTCCAGCCAAGGGGGAAAAAACTAGAGAGAAATTAAAAGATGGTTACAAAGACGCTAAAAAAGATTTGGATCATAAATATGAAGGTCTAACATCTGAAATGAAAACAAAGTTATCTGCTGCCAAGTTAGATCTAGAAGAAACCTATGTAGATATTCTTTCTGATATGAGTCTTAAAAAAGATGATGTTATTTCCTTTCTTGAAACAAAGCTTGCCGAATTAAAAGAACAAAATAGCATTCTTCAAAAATAACAGAAATAGAATTTTAAAAAATTTAAAATATGGCTTTTGAGGAGTTAAAAGAAAATAGCGAATATATTCAAGAACAAGTTCATGATTATATAGAAAATAATCTTGAGTATTATAAATTACGAAGTTTTAAAATGGCTATGAAGTCGACCACTACAATACTAAAATTTTCATTAATTGTATTATGTGTTGTAATGGTTGTTTTCTTTTGTTCCATAGCGATTGCCTTTGTTATTGCAAGTTATTTAGATAGTTATCCGTATGGTTTCTTAATTGTCGGCGGAGTTTATGTTTTCTTCACAATCATATTGTTTTTGATGAGGGATAAAATCGTTGAACGGCCAATTTTAGAAAAATTCTCAGAAATATTTTTTAACGACTAAATTATGGGAACAAAAATATACTCATCTTACGCCCAAATCGATAGGGAGCTAAAAATCTTGAAGATTGAAAAAGAAATTAGCTATCAAAAGATAGTTTTTGGTATTCAAAAAACTAAAGACAGTCTAGCGCCTAAAAACATAATAAAAGGAATGATTGGTAGTTATAGACCCAATATACCTGGACCTTACGGCAAAATTATAAGTTTAGCAATTCCATTTATTACAAAATGGATATTAAAAAAAAGAGGCCGCTAAGCCTCTTTTTTATTTTTATGATAATTCTTCGTTAGGATCTTCTTCTTTAGTAGGTTCGATTTCTTTCACCTCTCTTTTAGCTTGTTTCCTGTTTGTTTTTTTCATCATTTCTCCCACTTGATTTGATGCACTAAAAGAAGCGACCATATTATTCAGCATTTCGCTTCCTGCTTGTGGTGAATTAGGTAATAAAATTAAATTTGAATTTGTGTCGGCACCTATTGCTTGTAAAGTGTCATAATGTTGTGTTACTACAATAAGGGCAGAAGCTTCTTGTGAGTTAATTCCAACTCTGTTCAATACATCGACACTTTCCACCAGTCCTCTTGCAATCTCTCTTCTTTGATCGGCTATACCTTGTCCTTGTAGACGTTTGCTTTCAGCTTCTGCTTTGGCTTTGGCTACGATTCTAATTCTTGATGCCTCTGCTTCAAATTCAGCTACCGTTTTCTCTCTGTCAGCAGCATTGATGCGGTTCATGGCATTTTTAACTTGTATATCGGGATCAATATCAGTAACTAAAGTATTGATGATTGTATAACCGTAAGTTGTCATGGCCTCATTCAATTCGCTTTTTACAGCGATGGCGATATCATCTTTTCTTTCAAAAACATCATCCAGTTTCAACTTAGGAACTTCTGCGCGAACCACATCAAAGACATAAGAGGTAATTTGATCGTGCGCATATTCCAGTTTGTAAAATGCATCGTAAACAGTATCTTTAATAACCATAAACTGTACAGAAACCTTAAGTTTTACAAACACATTGTCTTTCGTTTTGGTTTCGATAATGACATCTAGTTGTTGAATTTTTAAATTCACACGACCTGCAACTCGATCGATTAAAGGAATTTTTAATTGTAATCCAGATTCTCGTACGCTGTGAAACTTACCAAAACGCTCTATTATTACAGAGGTTTGTTGTTTAACAGTAAAAAATGAGGATAGTAGGATGAAGAACCCTAGGACAAGGATGATCAGTAGTGCAATGTTCATAATCTTATAATTTAGTTAAAAATAAATCACCGTTAAATTACAAAAAAAACTTTAGGTTTGTGTAAGATGAATATCATTATATGAAAAAGTCATACACAACAGTCGTTTTAGCATTTATCTCATTCACATTGAGTGCGCAATATGGTTATAGGAATTCAAATAGAATCTGAATTAACTTTGGTGTAAATCAGTTAAATTTATATACCAATAATTTTGAAGCTAAACCTGAATTGGTATGGAACGGCGGACTTTAAATTATTGGGAATTTTTATGATAATTGGGATATGGTTTACTACATTCTGTTTAGCGAAAACAATTTTACCGTTGCCACAGATGGCAATTTTTTATAATACGATGATGTGGATCTGAAATGGCGTCGCAGTAAATCTCATTACAATTAAGCTAATTATTAGTTGAAATTGTGTTGGGTTTGGCCCAATTGTTAAGGTAGTCGGTAAATTGAAATCTGATTATGATAAATAGAACGAGATGATTTCAGGAACTACTTTGGTTGTTAAAGACATTTTGGATATTTCAAAATTTAACTCCTACTCATCCGTAGGGGTAACTGCCGGAGTAAAGAACTCCAGTTTTAATTTATCCTACCAGTAGTGGATCAACATTAAGCTGGAAGATCTGAATTCTAAAAATTGAGGTTATGATTTTAAGGAAAAGATCAGGAATATTAAATGGGAATACAATTCTTTACTTATAAAAAAGGCCCCTAAATTTAGGAGCCTTTTTGTTTTTATAAAGTTGTTATAGCTTTCTGTATTCTTTGAATCGTTTCCTCTTTTCCAATGACTTCAACGATATCAAATAGGTGGGGGCCTTTAGGTGCGCCAACCAAACTCAAACGGAAAGGTTGCATTACTTTACCCATTCCAATTTCATTTTTTGTCATCCAAGTTTTTACGATAATTTCGATGTTGATCGAAGTGAAATCGGTTATTTCCTCTACAACGGATATCAATTCCTGCATTAATGCCGGTGTTTCCACTTTCCAGTTTTTAGTCGCTTTGGCATCATACTCTATTGGAGCCACAAAAAAGAAATCGCTTAATTCCCAAAATTCAGATACAAAATGAGCTCGTTCTTTTATCAGGGAAACAATTTTTATCAGCACATTAGCAGATACCGTAATTCCTTTTGAAGCAACGATAGGGGCGAAGGTGTTTGCTAAATCTTCGTCCTTTTGTTTTATCAAATATTGGTGATTGAACCATTTGTTTTTTTCGGGGTCAAATTTTGCTCCGGCTTTATGGACTCTGCTCAGATCAAAAGCTGCCACCAGTTCCTCCAAAGTATACAATTCTTTGTCTGTACCGTCATTCCAGCCTAATAGGGCCAAAAAGTTAACTACGGCTTCAGGAAAGAATCCTTTCTCTCTATAACCGGATGAAATTCCTTCTTGAGTTTTCCATTCCAGTGGAAATACAGGAAAGCCTAATTTGTCTCCGTCACGTTTAGATAGCTTTCCGTTACCAACTGGTTTTAAAATTAATGGCAGGTGCGCAAATTCTGGAGCTTCCCAGCCAAATGCTCTGTATAATAAAACGTGCAAAGGCATAGAAGGCAACCATTCTTCACCACGAATAACATGTGAAGTTTCCATTAAATGATCATCGACAATATTAGCCAGATGATAGGTTGGCATACCGTCGCTCTTGAACAAAACTTTATCGTCTAATAGATTAGTTTCAAATTTTACTTCACCACGTATGATATCCTGCAAATGCAAGGTTTCGTCAACAGGAGTTTTGAAACGGATTACATAATGCTCTCCATTGGCAATTCTTTTAGCGGTTGCGTCTGTAGAAATAACCAAAGAAGTGTCCAGTTTCTCTCTGTTAGTATGGTTGTATATGAATGTTTTTCCTTGTTCTTCTTCAGATTTTCTGAAAGCGTCTAAAGCTTCCGGAGTATCAAAAGCATAATACGCCCAAGCTGAATTGATTAGTTGGTCAGCATATTCTTTATACAGATGTTTTCTTTCGCTCTGGCGGTAAGGGCCAAATTTCTCGTTTTTAGCAACGGTTTCATCAGGGGCAATGCCCAACCATTCCAGCGCTTCCATTATGTACGCTTCTGCCCCGGGAACATAACGATTTTGGTCGGTATCTTCAATTCTTAAATAGAAAGTACCGCCATTTTTTTTTGCAAATAAATAATTAAATAATGCGGTACGAACACCGCCGATATGTAAAGGTCCGGTAGGACTTGGTGCAAAACGCACTCGAACTTGCTTCGCCATTTTTTATAAATTTTGGTTCAAAGATACAAATCCAAGGTTAAACGTATTATTTGATAAGAGGATTATTTTACATTGGTTGAATTACGTTTCTTTTTACTTTTCTTTGACCATATAAATTGCTACATTTATTAGTTATTTAAAGCCAAATAAAAACATTGGAAGCATCAAGTATTATTTACTTAAAGTTAGGAGCTTTTATCAAGAAGTTTTACGTCAATGAATTGATACGAGGAATACTATTCTTTATTGGTTTGGGATTGTTGTATTTTTTGTTCACCCTTTTCATAGAATATTTTCTTTGGCTGGAGCCAATGGGACGAACAGTATTGTTTTGGACATTTGTCGGAGTGGAGGTTTTTCTGCTGTTCCGTTTTATTATGGTTCCTCTGTTTAAATTGTTTAAATTCCAGAAAGGCATAGATTACGATCAGGCCTCGATAATTATAGGAAAGCATTTTACGGATGTTAATGACAGGTTGACGAATTTTCTGCAGCTGGCAGATTCTGGCGGTAATCAGGATAAATCAGAATTATTGTTGGCTTCGATCGATCAAAGAGCAAATGCATTGCAGCCGATCCCTTTCAGTAATGCCATTGATTTTAAATCCAACAAGAAGTATTTGCCATTAGCACTGGTTCCGATTTTGTCTTTTGCTGTGTTTTATTTAACAGGGAATAATGAAATGATTTCTCAGAGTTTAAATAGGGTAGTACATTTTAATTCCAGTTTTTCTGCTCCGGCACCTTTCAAATTTGTGGTGCTTAACACCAATTTGCAAACGGAGCAGAACAAGGATTTCGTTCTTAAAGTGAAAACAGTTGGTAAAGTGGTTCCGGAAAACGTGATGATATTCATTAATGACGAAAGTTATTTTTTGGAAAACACTTCCCTTGGGGAGTTTCAGTTTAAAATTGTAAAACCTAGCAATGACATTTTGTTTTACGTAAAAGCGAATTCAGTTTACTCTAAAGATTACGAATTAAAGGTGATTGAAGTCCCATCTATTGCTAACTTTAAAATGGAGTTGTATTTTCCGTCTTATTTAAACAGGAAGCCTGAGTCCGTAAACGGAACTGGTAGCGCGGTTATTCCTGAAGGCACCAGGGTGACTTGGAAGATGGACACTGATGCAACAGAAGAGGTAGAGTGGGCGGCGGAGAAATCAACTTTTGCTTTTCAAAAATCCGAAAACGTCTTTACATTAGTTAAAAACATTTTGCAAAATACAGATTATCAAATTGTTACATCAAACAGTAGAGTAAAAAACCATGAAAAAATAAATTATCAACTGTCTGTGATCAAGGATCAGTATCCTTTTATCCGGGTAAACAATGCTCCTGACAGTATTAAGGTAGCCAAGAATTATCTTTTGGGACAGGTTTCAGATGATTACGGGCTTTTTAAATTACAGGTTGTTTATTACCCGAAGAACAAACCGCAGTCAACTAAACGTGCTGCAATAGGGATTAAGCCCTCCACTTTTCAGCAATTTGTATTCGCTTTTCCCGGATCACTACCTGTGGAACAGGGAATTTCCTATGAGTACTATTTCGAGGTGTTCGACAATGATGCCATTCACAAAAACAAAAGCACAAGATCTTCGGTTTTTTCCGATCGAATTGCAACTAATGAAGAAAAGCAGGATGAAGTGCTCCAACAGCAGAACGAAAACATAAACAGTTTGCAAAAGTCTATAAAAAAACAAGACAAACAGATAGCTGAAATAGAAAAATTGCAAAATGCAAGCAAAGAGAAAAATCAATTTGGATTTAAGGAGCAACAAAATGTGAAAGACTTTATCCAGCAGCAGAAGAAGCAGGATGAAATGATGAAAGAGTTCACGGATAGAATGAAGAAAAACTTAGATGAATCCAAACCTGATTCAAAGGACGAGTTCAAAGAAGATTTAAAAAAACGTTTGGAAAACGTAAATAAGGATTTAGAAAAGAACCAGAAACTGCTTGATGAATTAAAGGAATTGAATGACAAAATAAAGAATGAAGACTTGCTTAATAAATTGGATCGCTTCAAGCAAAACAGTAAAAATCAAATCAAGAATTTGGCGCAATTGGTTGAACTCACCAAGAAGTATTATGTGGAGCAAAAAGCGCTACAATTGGCTGATAAACTGAACAAGCTTTCGGAGAAGCAATATAAGTTAGTGAATAGCGAGAAGGAAAACTCGTTAGAGAAACAAAAGGATATTGCCGCCGATTTTGACAAATTTAAGGAGGAATTAATGTCGCTGGAAAAAGAGAACAAGGAACTAAAGTCACCTATGGATCTGCCCAAAGACAGCGCGGAAGAAAAAAGCATAGAAGACGATTTGAAGAAAGCTTCGGAAGAACTAAAGGAGGACAATAAAGCCAAAGCCAAAGTAAAACAAAAAGCGGCCGCGAGTAAGATGAAAGCTATGGCGATGAAAATGAAGGAAAGTATGGAGGGAAGTGAGAAGGAGCAAATGCAAGAGGACGTTAAAATGTTGCGACAAGTTCTCGATAATCTTTTAGCTTTTTCTTTGACGCAAGAAGACGTGATGGCACAATTTAAAGATCTGGGTAGGGGATCCCCCGCTTTCAATAAAAACATAAAACGGCAGCAAGACTTGAAACAGCAGTTCAAACATGTCGATGATAGTTTGTTTGCCCTTTCGTTGCGAAACCCTAAGATAGCCGAGGACGTTACCAGGGAGATTGTAAATGTACATTATAATATCGACAAATCCGTGGAAAGCCTGTCAGATGCCCAAATACCAAAAGGGGTATCTCATCAACAATATACTGTAGCAGCGGCCAATAAGTTAGGGGACTTCCTAAGTGAACTTCTTAGCAATATGCAAAATTCGTTGTCGGAAATGGGTTCCGGCAAACCAAAACCCGGTAGCGGTCAGGGAATGCAGTTATCGGATATCATTAAGAAACAGGAAGGACTTGGCGACAAAATTAAGGACGGAATGAAAAAGGGGGAGAAGCCGGGAGATGGCGAGAAAGGGAAGAACGGTGAAGGAAGTAAAACTGGTAAAGGGGATTCCCAAGGGGGTGAAGACGGTGAAGGAGATGCGCAAGCGATAATGGAGATTTATAAGGAACAAAAGCAGCTTCGTGAAGCCCTTGAAAAAGAACTAAAGAAACAGGGTGTGGGTGGCAACGGCGGAAGTGCCTTGGAACAAATGAAACAATTGGAGAAACAATTATTGAATAAGGGTTTTAAAAACGAAACGCTTCAAAAAGCGCTTAATATAAAACAAGTGTTATTGAAACTTAAGTCAGCTTTGCAACAGCAGGGAGAGGAAGAAAAGAGACAGTCGGAATCCAGTAGGAAAGAGTTTGACAATCAATCTAAAGCATTGCCAGACGCTTTGTTAGATTATTTGAATAGCATTGAAATATTAAACAGACAATCATTACCTTTGCGCTCAAACTATAACCTTAAGGTTAAAGAATATTTTAATAAAAAATGATCAATTTCAATTACGAAAGCGAGTTTAGTTTAGACAATGAAGAGGCGATTGCCGCTTGGATGTCTGAGGTCATAGAGTCCGAAAACAAAAAAGAAGGGGAGATAAACTACATCTTCTGTGACGACGAATATTTACACAAAATTAATCTTGAATATTTGAACCACGATAATCTGACGGATATCATTAGTTTCGATTACACGATGGGGAA
The DNA here is from genome assembly GCA_047635475.1 of Porticoccaceae bacterium. GTDB lineage: Bacteria > Bacteroidota > Bacteroidia > Flavobacteriales > Flavobacteriaceae > Flavobacterium. Next base: position 46,995 of record JBLIKQ010000007.1, on the reverse strand, counting down.
CGAAATCAGCGGTGATATTTTTATTTCGGTAGAACGCGTGCAGGATAACGCTAGTGATTTTAAGGTTTCTTTTGAGGCCGAATTGAAGCGCGTTATGGTTCATGGTGTTTTGCATTATTGTGGTTATAAGGACAAGGGCGAGGATGATGAACTTGTAATGCGTTCTAAGGAAGACGACAAATTGGCTTTGTTCCACGTGGAACATTAAACGTCAATTTAATTATTAGCACAGAGTGTTTCACGTGGAACATTTTGGCAAGAGTAAAGCACACAATGAAGTCTCGTAAAGACTTTAAGTAAATTTAGATTTTGATTTGGGGAGTCCCCCTGATTTCTTAATCTCACTCCCGGTAATCGGGAGCAAAATCATAAAGAAAAATGTTTCAAGAAGAATATGATGTAATTGTAGTGGGTGCCGGGCACGCGGGTTCTGAAGCTGCTGCCGCTTCCGCTAATCTAGGTTCAAAAACCTTATTGATCACGATGAGCCTGCAAAACATCGCGCAAATGTCCTGTAATCCCGCTATGGGTGGTATCGCCAAAGGACAGATTGTTCGAGAGATTGATGCCTTGGGAGGGTACTCTGGAATTGTGTCAGATAGGACTGCTATCCAATTTAAGATGCTTAATAAATCTAAGGGGCCTGCAATGTGGTCGCCAAGGGTGCAAAGTGATCGCATGCGTTTTGCCGAAGAGTGGCGTATGATGTTGGAGGGAACTCCCAATCTAGATTTTTACCAGGAAATGGCCCAAGGGTTAATTATTGAAGGCGGAAAAGTAAAAGGCATTCGGACCTCTCTTGGAATCGAAATTAGAGCCAAAGCTGTCGTTTTGACTAACGGTACTTTTCTTAACGGAAAAATTCATATCGGTGAAGAACAATTTGGTGGAGGTAGAGCAGGGGAAAGTGCTGCTTATGGAATTACCGAAGATTTAATCAATGCGGGATTTGAAGCGGGAAGAATGAAAACCGGAACTCCTCCGAGAGTAGACGGACGTTCTTTGGATTTTTCGAAAATGAATGAGGAAAAGGGAGATGCTAAGCCAGATAAGTTTTCTTATTCAGACCTAACAAAACCTTTAACTCATCAGAGATCTTGCCATATGACCTATACTTCTCTGGATGTTCATGACATTTTGAGAGAAGGCTTTGATCGTTCCCCGATGTTTAATGGGCGTATCAAAAGCATGGGGCCGAGGTACTGTCCATCTATCGAAGATAAAATAAATCGTTTTGCAGACAAGGAGAGGCACCAATTGTTTATCGAACCAGAAGGCTGGAAAACCTGCGAGGTGTACGTAAATGGTTTTTCTACTTCGCTTCCTGCAGACATACAATATAAGGCAATGAAATCGATAGCCGGGTTTAAGAACGTGAAGTTCTTTCGTGCAGGTTACGCAATAGAGTATGATTATTTTCCGCCGACACAATTAAAGCACACATTAGAAACAAAGTTGGTGGAAGGTCTTTACTTCGCTGGTCAGATAAACGGAACCACAGGATATGAAGAAGCAGCTTGCCAAGGTTTGATGGCAGGAATCAATGCACATTTAAAGGTGCATGAGAAAGCTCCGTTAATTTTAAAGAGAGACGAAGCTTACATCGGGGTTTTAATAGACGACTTAATCACTAAAGGAACCGAGGAGCCTTATCGAATGTTTACCTCGCGTGCAGAATATAGAACGCTATTGCGTCAGGACAACGCTGATTTTAGGCTAACGCCCATGGGCTATGAAATAGGCCTGGCCTCTGAAATGCGTTTGCGTCGTATGGAGCACAAGCTAAAGGAATCTGAAAAAATGGTTTCTTTTTTTAGAGAAACTAGTGTTTCAGTTGCGGAGGCTAATCCAATATTAGAATCAAAGGAAACAGCTCTTATTACACAAGGGGATAAATTGTTTAAGGTGTTTTCACGTCCGCAAATTGCAATGGAAGACGTGATGAAATTCGAAAAGGTTAAAACCTATGTCGAAGAAAACGATGTCGATCAAGAAATTCTGGAGCAGGCGGAAATCCAAGTCAAGTATTCTGGCTATATTGAAAAGGAACGAAATAATGCAGATAAGCTAACGCGATTAGAAGATGTTAAAATTCCGGAGGATTTTGATTATTACAAGATTAAATCGATGTCGATAGAAGCAAAACAAAAGTTGAGCAAGATTAGACCGGTAACTATTTCGCAGGCTTCAAGGATTAGCGGAGTGTCTCCGAGTGATGTTTCGGTGCTGTTGATATTTATGGGAAGGTAGGAAAGTGTTCAGTGTTCAGTTCATGGTAGTCAGTGAATTGTATTACTAGAATAATTAACAATATATGTTCCACGTGAAACTACTTTCAAAACCCGCGCTATTATTAGATAGTTTGAAAAACAAATAAATTGCAACCCCGAATGTGTTTTTATATGCTTTCGGGGTTTGTTATAGAAAAGTACAAAACACACATAAATTAACTAATGGACATTTCAAATAAAAAGCATTTCCTTACGGTAAAAGACCATTCTGTTTCTAAAGAAACATTTGATTTGTACCATGACGAAACAATGGATATGTTAGTTACCTATCCGCAACCCAGTTTGGATACTTTAGGTAAGTACTACGAAAGTGTGGATTATATTTCGCATACGGATAGTAAAAGATCCTTGTTTGAAATAGCGTATCACTTTGTTAAAAGCATAGCTTTAAAAAACAAATTGGAGTTGATCAATTCACTTCAGCCCGCCAAAGGAAGAATTCTAGACATTGGCGCAGGAACCGGTGATTTTTTATCTGTTGCAAAACAAAATGGTTGGCAAGCTGTAGGGGTGGAGCCAAGCGATAAAGCAAAAGCGATAGCCTTAAAAAAAGAAGTTGTATTTGTGGAAGATACAGCCGAATTAGAAAATCAGTCTTTTGACGTGATTAGTATGTGGCACGTTTTGGAACATGTCCCTAATTTGGATAATCAGATAAAAGAATTGAAACGATTATTAAAACCAAATGGTTCTTTGATTGTGGCGGTTCCAAATTTTAAATCTTTCGACGCAAAACATTATGGCGCTTTTTGGGCCGCTTATGATGTGCCGATCCATTTTTGGCATTTTTCCAAAAAAGCCATAAAAACGCTTTTTGAAAGAGAAGGGATGGAATTGGAAAAAGTGCTTCCGATGAAATTTGATTCCTTTTATGTGAGCTTGCTTTCGGAAAAATACAAATTCGGAAAAATGAATTTTTTAAGCGCAGTTTTTCTAGGCTTGCAGTCAAACCTTAAGGCGAAACGCAATTTTGAATATTCATCGCATATTTACGTGCTTAAAAATAAGTAAAACCGATTTTAAGGTGACTTTAAGGGTCGTTTTCGGTATTAAAAGTCAATTAGGTGTCCGTTTTCCAGAAACGACCACATTTAAGCGCTAAAAAGGCCGTTTTTTATAAAGTAAAATTATGCTTCGACATTTTTCGATAGTAAAATCCAATAGTATAAATAAATGGTTAATTTCAATCTTTATGAGGATACTACCTATTTTTTTATATTTTTGTCTCAAACACTTTAAATTACAAATAAACCAAAATGAAAAAAGTATTATTAATTATCGCAATTTCTATATCAGTAATTGCCTGTAACAAAACCGGAGAAGTTAAAGAAGTAAAAACTGCTTACGTAGATACTTCGGTATTGATGAAGGAATATACAGAAGCCAAAGATCTTGAAGCAAAATACAAAGCTCAGTCTGAAGAAAAAGGAAGACAACTAGAAGCAGAAATCAAACGCTTCAAACAAGATGCTTCGAATTTTCAAAGTCAAGCGCAAGCGAACGGGCAAGAGTGGGCTCAGAAAAAAGGAGCTGAATTGCAAAAGAGAGAGCAACAATTGAGCTATGCCCAACAAGCTTTGTCACAACAATTGCAACAGGAAAGCGGAACTGAAATGGACACTTTGGTAAGTGGCCTTAAAAAATTCATCAAAGCTTATGGTAAAGAAAAAGGATACGCTTATATCTATGGAACTGGAGATGCTGCTTCTATTTTGTATGCTGAGGAAAAATATGATATCACAAAAGACATTGTAAAGGCTTTAAATGACAAATACAAAGCTACTGCCAAGACAGAAGATAAAGTGGAAGAAAAAACAGATGCTAAAACGGAAGAGAAAAAATAATCTCCTCCCTTTTATAATAATATCAATGCCTTTATTCTGCTTTTAGAATAAAGGCATTGCTTTTTTTGAGTCCCTTTCTATTTTGGAGTATTGGCTTGATATTTTGAGATGATACGGTTTTTTGGACTAGAAAAAAGCTACTTTTACAGTACTTTAATTCATTCCTTGTATGGGGGATGGCTAAGGCAGTCCTAATGTTATCCCTCCTTAATTTATTCGCCTGATGCAAGCCATATCCGAAGCCGCAGAATACACCTTACAATTTATCAATCAAACACAACGGTCTATCTTCTTGACCGGGAAAGCGGGTACAGGAAAGACTACGCTGCTGAGGGAAATTATCGAGACGACTCATAAAAACACTGTTGTGGTCGCTCCTACAGGAATTGCCGCCTTAAATGCTGGCGGTGTAACGGTCCACTCGATGTTTCAATTGCCTTTTGGTGGTTTTATCCCTGCGTTTAATGTCGAATCGCAGTTTACGGAAACAGTTAAATTTGAGTCAAAGGATACTTTGCGCAGACATTTCAAAATGAGCGGTCTTAAGAAATCAGTGATTCGCAATATGGAATTACTCATTATTGATGAAGTAAGTATGCTTCGTGCGGATTTGTTGGACGCCATGGATTATATGATGCAGACGGTCCGCAAGAAGACAACTCCTTTTGGAGGGGTACAGGTTTTGTTCATAGGTGATTTATTACAGTTGCCTCCCGTAATTCGGGATGAAGAGTGGCGGACGTTGCGTGCATATTACAAGGGGAAATTCTTTTTTCATTCGCATGTGGTGCAACAAAACCCACCACTGTATATTGAATTGTCTAAGATCTTTCGTCAGACCGATTCCACCTTTATTTCTGTTTTGAATAATTTGCGTAACAATCAAATTTCTGCTGAAGACATTCAGGTGTTGAACAAATATGTCAAACCTGATTTTGATCTGAAGGCGAATAAAGGATATATAACGCTGACAACGCATAACGCAAAAGCGGATGCGATGAATTCGCAGGCTTTACATGATTTGAAAGGCGAATTAATTACATATAAACCGGATATTGTGGGTGACTTCCCTGAAAAAATATTTCCGATAGAAGAAAATTTAAAGCTTAAAATAGGTGCGCAGGTGATGTTTGTGAAAAACGATACGTCAATGGAGAAGAATTATTTCAACGGGAAGATGGGTATTATCAAGTCGTTGTCCAGTCAAGAAATTCTCGTTCATTTTCCAGAAGAGGACAAAACGATTGAAGTTGAGAAGTACGAATGGCAAAACATTCGATACAAGGTAGATCAAGCGACCAAGGAAATAGAGGAAGAGGTTTTGGGAACCTTTGTCCATTACCCTATCAAGTTGGCTTGGGCCATTACGGTCCATAAAAGTCAAGGTCTGACTTTTGACAAAGCGGCAATCGATGTTTCGCAGGTTTTTATGCCAGGACAAGCGTATGTAGCCTTGTCGCGGTTACGATCATTAGAGGGCCTTGTATTGCTCTCTCCGTTACGAATGAATGGTATTTCTAATGACCAGGACGTCATGGATTATTCGCTGAATAAGGCCTCAGATGAATTGTTGAAGAATTCGTTGCATTTCGAAACCAAAAATTTTATACATAATTATCTCATTAACAGTTTTGAATGGGCTGAATTGGCACAGGAATGGCGTAACCACAAATTTAGTTATTCGGAAAAATCAGAAAGCTCTGAGAAATCGAAGCATTCCGTTTGGGCAGCAAAACAGCTGAATTCGATCGATTCGTTGATGGACCCTTCCAAAAACTTCATTCTACAGCTCAATAAAATCTTCAAATCAGAAACGGTTGATTTGATTCACGTATCCGAAAGAATAGAAGCAGCTTTCAGTTATTTCCTGAAACCAATGGACGATTTGGTTTTCGAAATCCTATGGAAACTCGAAGAGGTAAAGCGCATCAAGAAAGTGAAGGTTTTTTATGACGAACTGATCGTTTTGGAAGAATTACAGACCAAAGCTGTTTTGCGATTGATGAAAGCCAAATTGCTGATCGAAACCGTGGTGGCAGGAGAGCCTATTTCTAAAGAAAAATTAACTTCTGACGAAATAAAAAAATACCTAACAAGAAAAACCGAGGCGATTCAAAATCAATTCAAGAAAGTGCATGTCACGCTGATTGAAGACGAAAAAGATTTACAACGCTACACTGCAAAGAAAAAGCTAGATTCAAAAACGCCTAAAAAATCCACCGTGGACATAACTCACGATCTCTGGCTTGAGAAGAAGTCCATCCAGGACATTGCGACAATCAGAAAACTGACGACCCAAACCATAGAGAGCCATTTAGTCAAGTTGATTCAATCCAAAAAAGTTAGTGTGCAGGACATTTTGCCGCAAGACAAAATCAAGGAATTGGGGGAAGCCTTTAAGCATTATAAAGAAGAATCACTGACGGCTATGAAAGAGCAATTTGGCGATAAGTACTCTTGGGATGAACTAAGGATGTTTAAAGCAAGTTTGAATTAATTTTAAAATCAGGAGCAGAATGATTGTTTTTTTAATATTGTAAGTTCCGTTATTCGCTGTATTTCTTTAAAGAATATGAAAAATTCCGCTATCGATGTGTCGGCTAGGAAGTATATTCAAGCGATTAAAATTTAATCTGATTCGAAAAACTACTTTCTGCATTGCAAGCTACATAATATTTGATTCTTGGAATCCCAAAAAACAGTGTCGAAACCAATTCAAAATCTTATTTTTGCAAGATGCAAAAAAATATAAAGACTTCTCAATTTGAGTTCGTCGCACTTATGGCTTCACTAATGTCTGTAGTAGCATTAGCAATTGATGCTTTATTGCCAGCACTACAAATTATTGGGATATCAATTGGCACTACAGATGTTGTTGATAATCAATTACTCATCACAATGATCTTTCTAGGACTTGGATTTGGCCCCTTAGTTTTCGGTCCGCTTTCAGATAGTTTAGGGAGAAAGCCTGTAGTTTATATGGGTTTTGCTTTGTTTATTGGCGCCAGTTTCATCTGCGTAAATGCCACAAGTTTAGAAATGATGGTTATAGGAAGGATTTTGCAGGGAGCTGGACTTTCTGCTCCCAGAACTATAAGTATCGCTATTATTCGTGATATGTACAGCGGAGATTATATGGCGCGGATCATGTCATTTGTGACCGTCGTTTTTATATTGGTTCCGGTGATCGCCCCAGCAATGGGTAAATTTATACTGGATTATTATAACTGGCATGGCATTTTTTATGTGCAAGTTATCATTAGTATACTCGTTACATTATGGTTTTGGAAACGGCAACCAGAGACATTATCAGCTGAAAACAAGAAAGTTTTTACCAAAAAGGGATTTATAAGGGAGTTTAAAGAACTGATTAAATTCAAAAAAACTATAGGGTATACCATTATTCAAGGATTTATTACGGGATCTTTTATGGTCTACCTTAGTAGTTCACAGCAAATATTTCAATATCAATATAATCTAAAAGAAGAGTTTCCATTTATTTTCGCTGGACTTGCTATTTCTATCGGTGCTGCTGTTTTTTTAAATGGAATACTAGTTATAAAATATGGGATGGAAAAATTAGTCACTGTGGCCCTAATTTCCTTCTTTGTAGTTTCGGTGGCCTATGTTGCCTTGTTTTACAACACTTCTAATCCGGATGTTTTTGTTTTGTTGCTGTTTTTCGGATTGCAATTTTTTAGTATTGGTTTCCTTTTCGGAAATTTACGCGCATTAGCCATGGAACCCGTAGGGCACATTGCAGGGATTGCGGCAGCGGTTACCGGTTTTATTTCCACAATTATGGCTGTTCCTATCAGTATCTTTATTGGCCAATTTATTTCAGAGACAGCTTTACCACTATTTGTTGGTTTTTCAATATGTGCCGCTTTGGGAGTTAGTTTGCTTATTTATTTAAAAATAGACGAGAAACGAAGAATTTCAAATCTTTAATGCAAAATTTAATTAGGAAGATAAGAGGGTAGAGTTTAGACAAAGCTGTGAGGCATTTGAATAGAAATTAAAATAATTTGCTATAACACGTTGATGCACTGTTTTATACAAAAAAAACCGAAAGAACTTTACTGTATAAAGAACTTTCGGTTTTTTAGTTTGAATTAATAATTGGAATTTGTAAATAATTCAAGGGGTTATAGTTAAAAGCATTGTTAATTGACTTTTTCTAAAGCTTTCAGAATCGGACTGTCTCCTTTCACGATTTCGAAGGTGGCATTTGGAGCCGTTCCGTCTTTTAAGCTTTGTACTAATGTTTGCGCTACATCGGCTCTACTGATTTTACCATGCTTATCTAATTTTTGCTCAAGCTCAATCATTTCTAACGGAGGTTCATTAGTCAAAGTGCCCGGTCTTACAATGCTATAACTTAGACCGCTATTCTTTAAATATTCATCGGCATTGTGTTTTGCTTTCAAATAATCTTGTAGTTGGGTAGCTTCTTCTGGTTTGTCAGCTCCCATTGAACTCAACATTACAAACTTTTTAACATGTGCATTCTTGGATGCATCTATTAATTTTTTGGCGCCTTCTTGATCTACACCGATCACACTTTTGCCCCCTGAGCCTGCGGCAAATAGCACTCGATCAATTTTATTGGCAAAAAGAAAAGAAACATCATTTTCTAAATCGCCCAAAACAGTTTGAATGTTCTGATCTTCGAAGTAGGCTTGTTGGTCCTCTTTTCTAACCATTGCAATAGGGTTATAATTTTGAGATTTATTTAAAAGGGCTACTATTTTTTTTCCTGTGGTGCCATTAGCACCTGCTACTAATATATTTTCCATACCCTCAATATACAAAAACTAGTTATGCTAAAGACGAACGGAACAGCTGTTTAACTTCAGTTTATTACTTTTTAACATCTTTTAAGATAGGTTTTGTCCAAAGTGATAATTTGGATTCTTGTTGTCCACATTTTATTTCGGAAATCATTCGAGTGTAAAAAGCTTCTATCAATCGTAGTTGGAAGCAGCCATAAATTTATTATTGCAATAACTATTTAAAAAAAATAGAGCCTCTTGTTTTTGCTGTTTAGCGTTAAAGTTTATTAAACACTTTTTTATTTCAAAGCATCTGCTTAGTTTTGTATTATAATGAAAAGTAATGGCAAGAAGTAAACAATATAACGAACAAGAAGTAATAGAAAAAGCAATGTCCTTATTCTGGCGCAATGGGTATGAAAATACCTCCGTACGTATGTTGGAAAAAGAAATGGGCATCAATCAATTCTCTATTTATGCTAGTTTTGGAAACAAACAAGGTGTTTTTCTTGAAAGTATACGAACCTACAGGAAGAGAATCAAAATAATCACTTACAGGCTTGAAAAGTCAAACAATGGAATCATTGGGATAAAGCAGTTTTTTTATGATTTTATAGAGTTTTCTACTTCTGATAATTGTAAAAAGGGTTGTTTAGTAACTAACACCGTTAGTGAGCTTGGCGAGAATGGAGATCCAGAAATCATGGCAGAAGTCGAAAAATTCTTTGAGGAAGTGAAGTCTTTATTTAAGAACAGCTTACAGCAAGACAGCAATAAAAGCGAGGAAGCTGTAATTAAACAAGCCAATTATTTGGCGGTGTCTATGTTAGGTTTATCATCTGCATCGAAAATTTTAGATGACCAGCAACTACAAGATTATATTGAAATAGCTTTTTTAAGCCTATAACTTTTTTTAACTATAAACTAAGCAAAAGCTAAGATATAAATTAAATACGAATAAATTAAAATTAAAACTATGACAACATTAAAAGTTCATACGATCGAATCAGCTGCAGAAGCAAGTAAATCATTACTAGAAGACTCTCAAAAGGCATACGGAATGATACCAGGTCTTCATGGCGTTTTAGCTGGGGCACCGGGATTACTTCAAGCCTACCAGAGCTTACACCAGTTATTTGTAGATTCTTCTTTCAATGAAGAAGAATTGACAGTAGTTTGGCAATCAATCAACGTGGAACATGCTTGTCATTACTGTGTGCCAGCGCATACAGGTATTGCTGCAATGATGAAAGTTGACGAAGCGATTACTGAAGCCTTGCGTAATGAAACTCCTTTGGCTAACCCAAAATTAGAATCTTTACGTGTTATGACCTTGATTATTGTTCGTAACCGTGGTATTGTTTCTCAAGAAGAACTAGAAGCGTTCTATACCGCAGGATACGGCGAAAGACAGGTTTTAGATATAATTCTTGGTGTTTCCCAAAAAGTAATTAGTAACTACACTAACCATATCGCAAACACACCAGTAGATGCAGCATTCCAGAAGTTTGCTTGGAAAAAATAGTTAAAAACAAAATCAATTTACAAGCAGCATTTTATTCATTTGGGCAGCTTATCCGCCCTCCGTTCCCGCTTTCTTTGTTCCGCTACGCTTCACAAAGAAGAGTTCCACTCTGCTCGGGCTGCGATATGGTACTAGCGAGAATGTAAGTTTTATAAAATAAGATTTGTGACTAATATTTTAAACAAAAAAACACTATGATAAAAGTAAGCGTTATGTATCCAAACGGTCCAGAGACCAAATTTGATGTTGATTATTATAAAAATTCGCACCTTCCAATGATTGCTGAATCTTTAGGAGATGCTTTAAAAGGCATGGAATTTAACTTAGGCCTCGGCGGAAGAGTGCCCGGCGAATTAGCACCTTATGTAGCCATTGCTCATTTGACTTTTGATTCCGTAGCGACTTTTCAGTCTTCTTTTGCACCTCACGCAGCAAAATTTGCTGAAGATGTGCCTAATTACACTAATGTCGAAGGAGAACTTCAAATTAGTGAGATTATTTAGTTTTAAGATTTGATAATCATACTTGCCGTCCAAGGCAGCAATTTTTAAAATTAGCGATTTAGGAAGTTTTCCTAAGTCGCTTTTTTTATTCCATATTAGGTGTTTTTACATCGATTTACAATTTAAACAACTACTTATTTGTTTCATGGTAATTGAATCGTTAAAACGCAAAAAAAGAGTGGAGTAGGAGTGTTGCGCGATAACGATACTTTGAAACTTGCCCGTTTTGTCATTCTGGGGCGAAAAGTCCTAGATCATTTACGCTTTTCGAATAAACGATCAAACTTTATTAGCTATAACAATCTGCTTTTAGCGTTCTATATTAGTAGGATCTGTGTGCCATAAATTTAGTTAATTGACACATTTTTTTCTTTTTGAAAATGAATCCCATTAGCCCAGATAAAAGAGGCATCTTCTTGTGGCGGGGTTTGCCACAAGAGATACAGCGGATAGCTGGAAAGAGCTCCTAAAAAAAAACCCCAATAGCTTTTAGCTTTTTTGGGGTAGTTTAAATCGTAAAAATTCTATGACTTATAAAGGTTGAATCAAAAGCCAAGCTGCCGGATTATCCTTTTCCTGAACTTCTGTTTTTACTTTGTTTGCTTCTGCTAAAGTGGCGTAGCTGCCATACAAAACCGGAAATAATCCGTATTTGTTAGGAGCGATGCGCTTTGCTTTGTAACCTAATTTAGAGAGGCGTTCAAATATTTGTTGTGCATTTTTCTCTTCTCTAAAGGCACCTGCTACCACATGATAAGACATTTTACTTTCTTTTACGGATAGAGTTACCGCTGGCAAAGGGCTTTTTATGAAGAAAGTTGCTTCTTGAATTTTGTTTTGCACTTCTTTTTGAACGGCTGTTTCAACAAGAACCGTTTCAGTGGCAATTTGATTTTGATAAACGGAATAACTAACACTTCCAGTCAAACCCAATCCCAATATAAAAATTGCAGCATATTTTAAGTAAGAATTTCCGGTTCTTTCTTCAGTGTCTAAAGAGTTCACTTTATTCTCAGCGAGGGCCTCTATTTTTTGTTCAAAAATTTCTTTTTTAACGGAAGGAGAGACAAATGAAGTCAACCCAAATGAACTCGACAAATAATTCGTTTGATAGATCGGGGTGAAAACTAAGTTGCCATCTGCATTCAAGGAAATATCGCCGATATTCTTGATGCTGAACAGACCGTTTGCCTCAAGTGCTTTTCTCCAGCTTAAAACTTCATATTGAATTGCGCTTACGGCATAGTCGTATGATGTCTTTTCGGATTGGGCAATATGATTGGCTAAAAGCCCGTCATTATTTTTCAAATTCGCATTGAAAGAAATCAGTTTTTTCGGAGGAAAAAATGAATTTGCGCTTTCAACCCATTGAGCCGATTGGATTTCAGTCAAAAATGCACCGAAACCAGGAACGGTAACACATTGATAACGATATAAAAGTTGAGCGATGTATGGTTGGATGTTCATGTATACAAAGTTATACAACCAAATAAGTTTTCAAAATTTTATTCACAATTTTTATTAACAATTGACATAATAATTTTATACTTTTCAGAAACAATTATTTAGGATGACAGAACAGGATTTATTTCAGCTTTTGGCCCTGCAAAGAGTAGAGGGTGTTGGCGACATTATGGCAAAGAAACTGCTGACGCATTGCGGTTCAGCCGAAGCTGTTTTTCAAACAAAAGCAACCCAATTGGCTGCGATTGATGGTGTGGGCTCATTCTTATTAAGAAGCCTCAAAGACAAAACCGTTTTTGAAAAAGCAAATCTCGAGTTAGAGTTTATCAAGTCCAATGGCATTAACACGGTTTGTTTTCAAGACGAAAAGTACCCAGAACGTTTGAAACATTGTATTGACGGACCACTTTTATTATTTACCTCAGGTAAAATTGATTTAAAAAATCGAAAAATAATTAGCATTGTTGGTACTCGTCAAGTCACTTCTTATGGAACTGAGTTTTGTAGAAAATTGATAGAGGATTTAGCGCCATTAGATCCAATTATTGTGAGCGGTTTTGCCTATGGCGTGGATATTTTGGCGCATCAATTGGCTATGGAACATAATTTACAAACGATAGGAGTGGTGGCCCATGGTTTGAACCAAATCTATCCTAAAAACCATAAAAAATATGTTGCCAAAGTGGAAGACAATGGCGGTTTTGTGACCGAGTTTTGGAGTTCCTCAAATCCCGATAAAGAAAATTTTGTGAGACGAAATCGGATCGTTGCGGGAATGTCAGAGGCAACCATCGTAATTGAGTCAGCTGATCGAGGTGGCTCTCTGATTACAGCAAATATGGCAAATGATTACAACAGAGACGTTTTTGCGGTTCCGGGTCGTGTGACCGACAAGTATAGCCAGGGCTGCAATAATCTGATAAAAACACAGAAAGCGAATGTGCTTACTGGTGCTGCCGACTTGGTTTACATCCTGAATTGGGATATCCAGAAAGAAACAAAGCCTGTTCAGAAACAATTGTTTGTGACTCTGGAGGATGACGAACAGAAAGTCTATGATTATTTGTTAAAAACTGGAAAGGAATTGATGGATATAATCGCTCTGCGTTGTGATTTTCCTATTTATAAAATCTCAGGAATGCTTTTGAACATGGAGTTGAAAGGCGTGGTACGACCGTTGCCAGGAAAATTGTTTGAGGCGATATAATTTTTCTAAATAAGTCATGTGTGTTTTTGTTAAACAGTTTAACATTAAAATAGACCTATATGACTTAGATGGTTTAAAAAATAGATTATTGTTAGATCTCAAAACCTAATTTCTCTCTTACTCTAGATAACACAGCATTCGCAACTACGGCCGCTTTTTCGGCACCTATTTTAAGCAAGGCATCGACTTCTTGAACGTTATTCATATAGTAATTGTATTTTTCCCTTTCGGTTTTGAATGTTTCCGTTATCAATTCAAACAAAGCTTGTTTGGCGTGACCGTAGCCGTAGTTTCCTCCAAGATAGTTGGCAGTCATTATTGACAATTGTTCTTCATTTGCCAATAACTTATAGATGGCAAACGCATTACAGGTCTTGGGGTTTTTAGGGTCTTCTAGCGGTTTACTATCGGTTTCAATACTCATTACTTGCTTGCGCAACGCTTTGTCGTCAAGAAAAACATTGATGATGTTATTAGCTGATTTGCTCATTTTTCCGCCGTTTGTCCCAGGGATAAGCATATTGTCTTCCTGGATTTTTGCTTCTGGAATGACAAAGGTTTCTCCGATTTGGTGGTTGAATCTTGAAGCCACATCACGTGTGATTTCTAGATGTTGCAGCTGGTCTTTCCCTACGGGTACTAATTGTGCATCGTATAATAATATATCGGCAGCCATCAGCATAGGGTAGGAGAATAATCCAGCATTGACATCTTCTAGTCTGTCTGCTTTGTCTTTGAAGGAATGTGCTAAGGTTAAGCGTTGGAAAGGAAAAAAACAGCTCAAATACCAGGACAATTCCGCTGTTTGTGGTACATCTGACTGTCTGTAAAAAACAACCTTGTTTACGTCCAAACCGCAGGCAAGCCAAGCTGCAGCAGTGCTATAGGTATTTGTCCTTAATAATTTCCCGTTTTTTACCTGTGTTATAGAATGTAAGTCGGCAATAAAAAGGAAAGATTCGTTTTTAGGATCATTTGATAATTGGATCGCGGGAATGATTGCCCCAAGTAAGTTTCCCAAGTGTGGTGTTCCTGTACTTTGGACACCAGTAAGTATTTTAGCCATTTTGATTTTTTTCTGAACCGCAAAGTTCGCAAACATTTTCGCAAAGATCGTAAGGTTTTTTGTTTTTATATTTGTAATTATGTGCTAAATGTTATTTGTTTTAACAATAGTAGCAGAGTATTTCCTATTTTTGACCTCATGAGAGGATTAAAAATTATTTTTTGGACTTTGTATCGTGTGTGGTTTTTCATTTTGATGACGATTCCCATAATAGTGATGTTTCCTTTTTTACTTGCCTCGATTCTTTCAGAAAAAGGATATCCTTATTTCTTTAAAATGGCCAGAATTTGGGCTAAATTCATTCTCTTTGGGATGGGATTTTATTATAAAATAGATAGAAATGAAGCTCTAGAGTCTAATAAGAGCTATATGCTTGTCGCTAATCACTCTTCGATGGCTGATATTATGTTGATGTTAGCGGTGGTCAAGAATCCTTTTGTTTTTGTCGGTAAACGAGAATTAGGTAGAATTCCTTTGTTTGGTTTTTTCTATAAACGAACTTGTATTTTAGTAGATAGAGGTTGTTCAAAAAGCCGTTTGGAAGTATTTAACCAAGCGCAAAAAAGATTCAGCAGGGGATTAAGCGTTTGTATTTTTCCGGAAGGGCAAATTCCAGATGATGTGTCGATTGTTTTGGATACTTTCAAAGACGGAGCGTTTCGCCTGGCTATTGATCATCAAATTCCCATTGTTCCGATTACTTTTGGCGATAACAAACGAAGGTTTTCTGACGCTTTTTTAAGCGGAAGCCCCGGTATTATGAGAGTTAAGGTTCACCAACAAGTAGATACTTTTAGTAAAACTAGATTGGACAGAAGGTTAATTAGGGAAGAAGTACGGGATATCGTTCATGCTCAATTATTAGAATTTGATAGATTAAAAATGGTAACTAATTCCGGAATATAAGCCAATAAGTACCGGTTTAAAACTTCCAGAGTTACTGGAGGAAGTATTAAGCTGATATTTGATCATCGGTTCAATATTAAGATGGAATGACTTGACAAATTTATATTGGAAACCAAGTCCTAAATTAGTACTAAAATGAATAGAACTCAAGTTCTTCGCCTCTCCTAACTTGATGTTGTCTTCTCTGGATATGAGTGAAATCTTATTTTCTTCTAGGAAGAAAGTACTGATTCCGCCAATGAGGGTAATTGAAGTTTTCTTATTCAGAAATACATATGAAAGTTCTATAGGTACTTCATAGTACCCCACTCTTTGATTAATGCTTCCTGTAGTTCTTTTTTGTAAGTCTCTTTCAGAAGACGCTATTGAATTTATATCTGCGTTGTTAAGAACCTCGATGGGAGCGTTGGTGGTGTAATTGATATTTGCTAAATTATTATTATTTAACCCTGAAGAATAGCTAACATTATTAGTGTTGTGGCTCAATGTAAATTTATTGATTCCTGATCGTAAAACTATTTTCTTACTAATGGCATAATTTACCCCAACGCCAAACCCAATGCTGTTATCAGTGGTTTTAGAGTTCTCTGAAAATTGTGGGTCTATCGTTGACCCCCTTGAACTTGTCTGGGGATGGAGAGCGACTATTTTAGGCGTGATTTCCCATTTATTTTTATCACGGGTATTTGTTTTGAACTTTTCTTCTTCTTTCGCCTTTAAAACTAACTGTAATTCGTTGGCAGGAGCAAGTAAGTACTCTTTTATTGAGTCTTTTTTGGCAAAAACTGAGCTTTTAGTTGCTATTATTAATTCATTTTTGGCAACTTCATTTAATACAGTTTCTGACGAATCAGGATCTTTTAGAGTACTTTTTTTGAGATAAACTGCAATAGTATTTTGATACTTCCTAGTGCCAGAAGTAATTTTCGTAGGTACAGGAAGAGGAATTTCTTTTTTATTTTTTTTTATTTTTTGCGTTTTTTTATCTTCTTTTAGAACAACGTTTAGATTATTTTTCAGAGGAATATGTTTTTTATATTCTTTAGGATTAGTTGGGACGGAATCGTTGTCGGTAGTTAAAGTATTTAAAGGGTTGGTTTCTAAAACTATGCGGTTTTGGGCTCCCTCAGTTGTTTTAAAAATAGTATTCAAAGCAAAGAAGCCTAGTAAAAACGCTGCAGCTATTCCAGAGCATTTCAGCCAAAGCGGAACTATTTTTCGCTCTTCTTTTTTCTTTAAAACGGCTTGGATATTTGACCAAGTTTGCTCATTGGGCTCCATTTCAAAATCTTTAAATCGTTCCTGAAACAATCGGTCTATGTTTTTTTTTGTTTTCATTTTGCCGATGATTTGAATTTAACTTCAGTTAGTTGTTCAATTTTTTCTTTCAAAATTAATCGTGCTCTGAAAAGATTTGATTTGGTTGTTCCGGTTGAAATGTTTAGCATTTCGCTGATTTCCTGGTGTGAATAACCGTCAAGGACATACAAGCTGAAGACGATTCTATATTGATCTGATAATTCGTGAATAATTTTCAGTAGATAATCAAGGGGTATTTTTTCATCATCAATTTCAACTTCTATTTCGGAAATATGTTCGTCTTGGATTTCTATATATCGTACCCCTTTCAGCTTTTGTAGTGCATTGTTTATAATTACTCTTTTGGCCCAGCCTTCAAAAGAGCCTTTGCCAGTAAATTGTTCTATTTTTCTAAAAATAAGTATGAAACCATCTTGCAAATTATCTTGGGCATCCTCATAGCTACTTGAATATTTTAGGCACACCGCAAAGAGCTGCTTAGAAAACAATTGGTATAATTGCTCTTGAGCTTTTGTGTGACTCCCTTTACAACCCTTAATTATTTGTTCTAACGTCACAGAATTCTTTTATTTATTATTCAACTACTTGAATTTCTACATCTTCAAATAGGTTGTTGTTATCTACATCTTTGCCTTTGTAGAATTTAAATATATATGAACCTGTATTAGTTACATAAAAATTAAAAGAAACCTGAGATAATGGGGGAACTTCAGCGGTACACAGCTGATTGTCGTTTACAGTCGTTTGTATTGCAATCGTTCTAGTATTTAACTTTTTATCATAATATATTCCTTGAAAAAGATGACAAGCCGTTGGCTTTTGATAGTTCAATTTAATTTTATAGGTTTCTCCGAGAGTTAGAGTGTCGGGAAGTTCGTAACTTTGTATAGCAAGTACTTCGTAGGTAATAGAATCGGAGGTATTATTGTCAATACTGCAACCTACTATTGTGGTAATCAGTGCGAATAATAAGATTAAGTTTTTCATTTTTTCATAATTTTGAGGTTAATAAGTTCCATGTGTTTCATATAAGATAAAATTGAAGGAAAAAGGTTGCGTTATTATTCAAAAATAACAGATAATTGTCAGATTATAGTTTTTTAACCACAATTATGAAATAAATTATACGCAAAAAAAATGCCCGAATAGAATATTCGGGCATTTAATAGTTTTCAGAAAAGTATTTTAAGCGTCTGCCAGTTCCTTTATTCTAGCTTTAATTTTAACTTCAAGCTCATCAGCCAATTCAGGATTATCTTTTATCAAGGACTTAACTGCATCACGACCTTGGCCTAATTTGGTTTCACCGTAACTGAACCAGGATCCCGCTTTTTTGATGATTTCAAACTCAACAGCTAGATCTAATATTTCTCCTGTTTTCGAAATACCTTCACCGTACATGATGTCAAATTCAGCAATTTTAAATGGCGGAGCCACTTTGTTTTTCACCACTTTTACTTTGGTTCTATTTCCAAGTACATTATCTCCATCTTTTATCTGAGTGGAACGACGGATGTCTAAACGTACCGAAGCGTAAAATTTCAGTGCATTTCCACCAGTTGTTGTCTCAGGGTTTCCAAACATTACTCCGATTTTCTCTCTTAATTGGTTAATAAAGAAAACGGTACAATTTGTTTTACTTATTGTCCCTGTTAATTTTCTTAATGCTTGAGACATTAAACGGGCATGAAGTCCCATTTTAGAATCTCCCATTTCGCCTTCAATCTCGCTTTTTGGAGTTAATGCAGCAACCGAGTCAATAACAACTATATCAATCGCTCCAGAACGGATTAGGTTTTCGGCAATTTCTAATGCTTGCTCCCCATTGTCAGGTTGAGAAATGATAAGGTTTTCGATATCAACCCCTAATTTTTCAGCATAATTTCTGTCGAATGCATGTTCAGCATCAATAAAAGCTGCAATTCCACCCGCTTTTTGAGCTTCGGCAATAGCATGAAGCGTCAAAGTGGTTTTTCCAGACGATTCTGGACCATATATTTCTATAACTCTTCCTCTTGGATATCCACCAACCCCTAGGGCTAAATCGATTCCTAAAGAGCCTGAAGAAATGGTTTCAACTTCTACAATGGCTTTATCGCCCATTTTCATTACCGTTCCTTTTCCGTAGGTTTTGTCCAGTTTGTCAAGGGTAAGTTGTAATGCTTTTAATTTTGCTTCTTTCTCTGTACTCATCTTCTCTTTTACCTTTTCTTTCATTTGTTTGTATTATTTTAGCAGGGTATAAAACTGCGAGGATGGATAATTATTCCTAAAAATGCAGTTGTGTAATGAATCTATGTTTTCGTAAAAATACTTCTTTTTTTAATGTAATTTTTCTCTTTTTAGAATTATTCTACTACAATAAAAAACTAAGAATTGCTGGGGCTTTATTACATGAATAAAGCTTTCAATTCCGTGGCTTCTTCAGGTTTTATTTTCCCTGCCAAAAGTAGACTGAGTTGTTTGCGTCTTAATGCGGCATCAAAACGTTGTTTCTCTAGTTCAGTTTCTGGAATTATTTGGGGTATTTCTATTGGTGTTCCTGTGTCATCTACAGCGACAAACGTATATATAGCTTCATTTGCTTTGGTCTTATTACCGGATTCCCTGTCTTCTACCCAAATGTCTATGAAAATTTCCATTGATGTTTTAAAAGCCCTAGAAACTTTAGCTTCTACAGTTACGACGCTTCCTAAAGGTATGGCTCTATTGAATGCCACGTGATTTACGGATGCGGTAACCACAATTCTTCTAGAATGTCTTCTCGCAGCTATACTTGCAGCGCGGTCCATACGAGCCAACAGCTCACCTCCGAAGAGATTGTTCAAAGGATTTGTTTCACTTGGTAAAACTAAATCGGTTAGGATAGTTAAGGATTCAGAAGGATGTTTTGGTGTCATTATTTTCGTTAATGTTATTTAGTTTTTGTTTAATTGTGTTTTTTAGTTTAACCAATAAACGGCCATTACTGCTGGTATAAAATAAATAACGATTGTTCTGGCTCCATCATAGTCTTTAGCTAGTCGTTGTCCAAAAAGTAACATAAGTAAAGTTATACAAGAAAAAACGGCTCCGTAAAAACCAAACAATCTACCGTTGTTGATCAACAACTCTATACAGCCGACAATGCACAATATTCCTGAAATTAATTCCAGAACCAAAATGTGCAGTAGTGCCAAAGGCACAAGATTTCTTAAGTGCGTTTTGGCAAAGTGATCTTTTAACCACTCTACATTGTCTTTCCAATAAAACAGCTTATCATAACCAGATTGAAGGAAGCTAATAGCCAAAAAAACTAAAATTAAGATTGACGCAACGTTGTTCATACTATTATTTTTTATGGATTAAGCGTGTTAATTTAATTGATAAATCGGTTAAAATAATTTTTGCGTTTCCGTTTCGTTCCACGTGATACATCGCATCCGAAAGTTCTTTGAAAATATCATGGATATTATTTCCATTCACGAATGGCGCAAAATTTTCTAGTTTAAATTTTTCTACTTTGGGTTCAAAGTAAACTAAACTCTTAGTTTCATAATTAATCAATAAAGCCTGACGGAACATTTCGATACAAAACTCGAGAAATTTCTTTTGTGTTTCTCTTCCCAGGCTTGCAATTTTTTCGCTCCAAAGAATTAAATCTTGAATGGCAGCTGCATTTCCTTTCGCTTTAAAAGCGGCTCGAACCCAAGTTACAAACCATTGCTCAAATGGAAATTCGTCATTGTCATCGTGAAGTAGGTGTAAGGCGTTATTATAATTACCCTGTGCTTGCTTCGCTATTTTTGCTGCTAGATTTGGCTCCACTTGTTCACGTGAAACCAAAGCCTCAACTATTATAGCTTCGCTCAATCCATTAAAGTGTAAAATCTGACAGCGGGAACGTATAGTTTGAATAATGTCTTCCTCGTGTTCAGAGATTAAAATAAAGACTGTTTTTTCTGGCGGCTCCTCCAGAAGTTTTAATAGTTTATTCGAAGCCGCAATATTTAATTTATCTGCCATCCAGACAATCATTATTTTATAACCGCCTTCGTACGCCTTTAAAGACAATGATTTTAAAATTTCTTGTGCATCATCGACCCTTATCTCGCCTTGCTTGTTCTGAACGCCCAAAACAGCATACCAGTCAAAAAGTCCTCCGTAAGAATTTTTGGAAACAAACTTTCGCCAATCAACAATGAAATCAATGCTTTTCGGGCTTTTCTTTACTGCATCAGTAGTAACCGTTGGATAAGCAAAGTGTAAGTCGGGATGAGATGTTTTTTGGAATTTGAGGTTGCAGGCTTCATTAGGACCAGAGTTTTCTCCGTTCTGATTACTACATAAAATATACTGCGAATACGCAATCGCCATCGCCAAAGTACCGCTTCCCTCAGGGCCAACGAATAATTGAGCATGGGGAATTCGGCCCATTTCTGCACTTTTAGTCAGATGATTTTTAATGTGTTCTTGTCCTAATATTTCAGAAAACTGCATGAAGCAAAGATATAAGAAAATGGGTTAGTCTATAATTTTCAATAGCAAAGTTTGCAAAAATGCAGCTTCTGAATTGACAATAAACTTCCTTTTTGATTTTAAGACGGGAACAGACTCCCTTTATTGAAAATAATTCAGTTTAAATAGAGATAAAATAAATTATATGTTGATTTACAACGATTTCGCGGATAAAAAGAAGTTTTTTTTGATTTATCCGAATTTATTAATAATCTAAAAGTTCTATATTTGTTATTCTTTCAAAAAAACAAACTAAAAACAGAGCTAATGAAGACTTTAAACGATTTTGACTTTAAAAATAAAAAAGCAATAATACGTGTTGATTTTAATGTGCCTTTGGACGAAAATTTCAATGTGACGGATGCTACTCGTATTGAAGCGGCAAAACCCACTATAGATGCAATTCTTGCTCAAGGAGGAAGCGTAATTTTAATGTCGCATTTGGGAAGACCAAAAGGAGTTGAAGAAAAATACTCACTAAAGCATATTTTGAAAACAACTTCAGAAGTGCTTGGAGTGCCTGTACAATTTGCCTCTAATTGTGTTGGTAACGAAGCAAAAAATGCTTCAGCGAAATTGCAAGCCGGAGAAGTGCTACTTTTAGAAAACTTACGTTTTCATAAGGAAGAAGAAGTTGGAGATGTTGCTTTCGCAAAAGAATTGGCTTCGCTTGGCGATATTTATGTAAATGACGCTTTTGGAACGGCGCACAGAGCGCACGCTTCAACTACAATCGTTGCACAATTTTTTCCAATGGAAAAATGTTTTGGATTATTATTGGCTAAGGAAATCGAAAGTTTAAATAAAGTATTAAAAAACAGCGAAAGACCGGTAATGGCCGTTCTTGGTGGATCAAAAGTGTCTTCAAAAATTACGGTTATCGAAAACATTCTTGATAAAGTGGATCATATGATTATTGGTGGCGGAATGACCTTTACATTCGTGAAAGCTTTGGGTGGTAAAATTGGTGACTCAATATGTGAGGATGACAAACAAGAATTGGCCTTAGAAATTTTAAGACTGGCCAAAGAAAAAGGAGTTCAAATTCATATCCCAGTAGATGTTGTTGCGGCAAATGCATTTTCAAATGATGCCGAAACCCAAATAGTGGATGTTAATAAAATTCCTGACGGATGGCAAGGTCTTGATGCGGGACCAAAGTCACTAACCAACTTTGAAAAAGTAATAATGGAATGTAAAACAATTCTTTGGAACGGTCCTTTAGGTGTCTTTGAAATGGAAAGTTTTGCAAACGGAACCATCGCTCTGGGTAAATATATAGCTGCGTCTACTGAAAATGGTGCTTTCTCCCTTGTAGGTGGTGGCGATTCAGTTGCAGCGGTTAAACAATTTGGACTTGAAGATAAAATGAGCTATGTATCTACTGGTGGCGGTGCAATGCTTGAAATGCTTGAAGGTAAAGTTTTACCTGGTATAGCAGCAATCCTTGACTAAAAACTACATTTTTAACAGCATTTATTCTGTTTTTTAGGAATAACACATTATGTTTGTAAAAAACGACCTACTAAGTCATTTAGATTCGAGTGAGTTGTCAAAAAAATAGAATGAATATAAAAAAATATATAGTACCACTTTTATTAGTAGTATCAATTCCTTTGTTTTCGCAAAACCTTGTCGAAAGCAAAGGAATTATTAATTTAGAGAGTAACATATCTTACTTAGATTCCATTAAAGATACTTTCAATGAGGACAATATGGCCTACTGCGTTGACAGTTTATGGATGAACGAATTGACTAATATGGATTTGTATAATGACATGAGTTATGATATTGAAAATATAGATATTGATGAGGAAGTGGATTACAACGAACTGTCTACTGAGTTGTTGAAAACGAGATTGGCAGAAATGAATGCGAAATCACCATTCAGAATTGAATACAATGAGAGTCTCGAAAATATAATTAAATCCTATCTAAAGTACAGAAAAAGATCCTTTGAAAGGTTAATGGCCATTTCTGAATATTATTTCCCTCTTTTTGAAGAAGCTTTTGCAAAAGAAAATGTTCCATTAGAAATAAAATATTTAGCTGTCGTAGAATCGGCATTAAATCCCAAAGCAGTTTCGGGAATGGGAGCCACTGGATTGTGGCAATTCATGTACCAAACGGGAAAACAATATAATTTAAAGATTGATTCCTTTATAGATGAGAGAAGCGATCCTTTAAAATCTAGTGCTGCTGCTGCAAAGTATATGTCCAATATGTATTCCATTTTTGGTGATTGGGAATTAGTTTTGGCATCATATAACTCCGGTCCGGGTAATGTCTCTAAAGCAATCAGACGTTCTGGAGGAAAACAAAATTATTGGAATATAAGAAAACACCTTCCCCGAGAAACGAGAGGGTACGTCCCTGCATTTCTGGCGACAATGTACTTATATGAATATCATAATGAGCATGGAATAAAACCAGATCGAGCTGTCGTACAATATTTCGCCACGGATACCATTATGATTAAAAATAAAATGTCATTTAAGCAAATTTCAGACTTGCTAGACGTTCCGGTTCCGCAGCTGCAAATATTGAACCCTTCTTACAAGTTAGATGTGATTCCTTTTTATGGTGATGAAAACCATTATTTGAGGCTGCCTAAGGAAAAAATAGCTGTGTTTGCTTCCAATGAAGATAAAATGTATGCTTATGTTCAATATGAATTAGACTTAAGGGAAAATCCTTTTAGTAAACTCAGGACTACAGTTTCTAAGGAAATAATCAATTCAGTTAGCCAACGAATTACTAGAACGAATACTACATATTACAAAATCAAACAAGGAGATAATTTAGGCGCAATTGCAAATAAATATGATGTGAGCATCTACGATTTAAAAAAGTGGAACAAACTGAGAAGTAATAGTATTGCATCTGGGAAAAACTTGAAAATTATCACAACAGATATTATTGTTACAACAATAGTTAAAGAGGCTAAGTTGGAACCTATCTCTAATGAGAGCATTTTAAATAATCAAATTGTCGTTATAGCGGAACTGAAAAAAACGACGGAGGAGAGAGTAAAACGAATGTTAGAAAAGAAAAAGAGATCTACTAATTAAAACAGTTTTTAAGTGTTTTTAAAATTGTTAATTAGGATTATAAAGAAGCTCTTATTTTAAATTCCGAAGCTATAATAGCTGAGCATACAAGTAATAAGTGATATATCAGGGCTTTCAGTTCTAAAAAATCGAAAAATGTCGAATATCTTAGGAGGATTTGAAAAAATAGAATCAGTTCTCGGATTATTTTATTGCCATAGTAGGCGTAATAATGGGCTCTAAAAAATGAAGTAGCATTTCACATCTCTAAGCCAACTTTCAATTCTTTTAGGAAAATGAGCCGGGCACGATTTCTCAATAGATCGAGCCGCTTAAGATTTTGGATAAAGAGATTGTTTAATAAGTTTAGTAAAATAATATCACCAACTATCCATTTTAAATTAAAAAAATGGAACGATATTAGCTGAGTTGAAATTAAACTTGTAATCAAGTTGAAAAATTAATAAATAATATTCTATAAATATAGTTTCAGTATGTTTTAAAAAGTTCGAAGCTCTGCGGAATGCATTTTAAGCCCAGCGCTTTTCATTTAACAATCGCCTTATAATGAGTAAAACCTTTTTTTTATTTCTTCTTATTCCGCTCATGTTTTTTTCATGCAAAAAGAAAAACGATGATCTTCCTCGAAAAACAAACGGGAAAGTCAATAGTATATCGGTTGTAATTGATGATCAATTGTGGAATGGCGAAATCGGTGATAGTATTCGAAATAAATTTGCTTCTGCCGTTATAGGCCTACCGCAGGAGGAACCACTTTTCACCATAAATCAATATCCAGTTAAAATTATGGAAGGATTTATGACTGACAACCGAAACATCATTGTGGTAAAGAAGGGAGATAAAAATAATTTTTTCATAAAAAACGACCAATATGCCGCTCCGCAGAACGTATTTCACATTACGGGAAA
Organism: Porticoccaceae bacterium; assembly: GCA_047635475.1. Classification (GTDB taxonomy): domain Bacteria; phylum Bacteroidota; class Bacteroidia; order Flavobacteriales; family Flavobacteriaceae; genus Flavobacterium. The sequence continues at coordinate 21,618 of JBLIKQ010000007.1, read as the reverse complement.
GACCGCAGCAGCCATTTTGACTATTATAGAAAATAACAGTCCGCAAATCATTAATATTATTCGTCAAACAGAGATTGAAGAGATACAAAGGAGAGATTTAAAGTCGTTACATGATCCTAAAATAGTCGGCACTAAATTTAATATTTCGATAGATATTCCCTTCAGTTATGAATACATGGTGGAGGGAGATAAGTTCATTTGGTTAAAAAAAGAAGTAGTAAGCGGGAACACGAGTTTGTTAATTTACCAGGTTCCACTAGGGGCCATTACAAACAAAAACAATTTGGTTGCGAATATTATAAAAATGCGAGATTCAATTGGTTGTGAATATATTCATGGGAAAGAGCCCGATACAGATATGATTACTGAAGAGGCATATGCTCCTTATTTTTTTAAGATTAAATTGGATGGCAAGCTGGTCTACGAAATGAAGGGAACCTGGGAATTAAAGAATGATTTCATGTCGGGACCTTTCGTGAATTATTCCATTATCGATAAAGAAAATGATAGAGTATTGGTTTTGGAGGGATTCTGTTATTCCCCATCAAAAGAAAAAAGGGATATGATGCTTGAATTGGAAGCCATAATAAAATCGGTTTCAATAGGTAAAAAATAACTCACTATATTTCAGTTAAAAATTAAATAAAAAATAGTCCATGGCAATACAATGGAAAATAAAGGCTTTTGAGGCATTAACGGTTAATGAACTATATGATTTACTCAAACTTAGAAGTGAGATCTTTGTAGTGGAGCAAAACTGCATTTATCTTGATCTGGATGGCAAAGATAAGATAGCATTGCATCTTTACGGCGAATTTGAAGGGAACATCGTTGCTCATGCACGGCTTTTTAAGGCGGGAATAAGTTTCGATAACGCTTCGATAGGAAGGGTCGTTGTGGATGCGAATTACCGAGACAGAAAATGGGGACACGATTTAATGCGGGAAGCTATTTCAGGAATTCAACTTCATTTTAACGAGGGCAAAGTCACTATTGGCGCCCAATTATACTTAAAAAAATTCTATGAAAGCCATGGTTTTGTACAAATCAGCGAAATGTATTTAGAGGATGGTATCCCGCATATCGATATGGTACGCTCCTAATTATATTTTAGTGATCAAAAGTTCAACTCTTCTATCAAATTCAGCTCCTTTTTGTAAAGGGAACTGGTTCCCATAGCCTCTATAAGTCATCCTTAAGCTATTTACATTTTTGGTTTTTAAATACCAGAATACATTTTTGGCACGATTTAATGATAGGTTCCTTTCATTAGTGTCTCGATCAATGGCATCTTCATAATAACTTTGAGTACAGCAAACATGGCCTCTAATCTCAAACTCCAAATTTTTATTGTTTTGTAAAATAATTGCGACCCTATCCAGTTCTTCTTTGGCATATTTTGAAAGGGCACTGCTGCCGAACGGAAAGAAAACTTTCTTTAAATAGATTAGATCTCCTACTATATGGCTATTTTGGAAGGAAGTATAAATTCCTTTTCCAAAACTATTTTTTCTTTCGATAATGATATCCACTCGTCTGTTTTTTGAGCGTGTTTCGGCTAGATTTTCTAACCCATTTTTGCTCAGCATTACACGCCCTCTTCCTTCAAGAATTACTATTTTATTTTTATCGAAACCATGCGAAGTTAAGTTTGTTAGAACTTCATTAGCCCTGTCTTTTGATAATCTATAATTGTATTCAGCACTGCCCCTGTCGTCGCAATAACCATAAATTTGAAGAGATTCGATTTGTGAAGTATCTGCATGAATTACAGAGTCAAGAAGTATTTGTTCCTGTTTAGCTTCCAAACTGTATTTGTTAAAATCAAAATAAACTGTTTCAACTTTGGCTCCTTGGGCTGTAAGACATCCAAATGAGATCAAGCCTATTAATTTAAAATGTTTTAGCATTGATTAAATTTTCAATAAGTTTTTATATTGCGCAGTATTATTCAAAATAGTGACGGATTTCTGAATTTCTGAATTATTTTTCATATAATATCGATACAAACCCTCTTGATATTGGTATCGTTTGATGATTTCATCAATAATTAAATTTCTAATTTCTTCTTGATTTTTATCCAATAATGTTTCCTCACTTTTTTGTAATGCGGCAAGTAGTTGTTGGTATTCCGTAATAATAGTGGCGTCTATTTTTTCTTTTTTAGCCACTGTCAAAGTGTTTTTAAGTGCTAATTCCGTTTCGGTGTCGAAAGAGACATTCTGGATTTTTAAATATCGTTTAAAATCTTGATAATTGGCATTCGAGAAGTTTGGAATTTGATTCCCCAAATTCGGATTTTTAAAATAATAGTCGGTAGCGTAATTGAATATGCAGTCATTCTTTATCAATGCGCTGGCAATTGCACTTAATTTTGACTCCTCGAGTTGTAGGTCTGGTAAAATTCCACCACCATCATAAACGGTTCTGCCTTTGCGTGTTTTGAATGTGTTATAATTTTTTTCTTCGGTTCTGACAGCGATACCGTTTTTGTCTTTGTGTGCGTAATCTAAGGCTTGGATACATCTTCCTGAAGGAGTATAATAGCGGGAAATAGTCACTTTTAATTGTGTGTTGTAAGTCAAATCAATCGGTTTTTGCACTAAACCTTTCCCAAAGCTTCTGCTGCCTACTATAACTGCCCTATCTAAATCTTGTAATGCTCCAGATACAATCTCTGATGCGGAAGCGCTTTTACCATTTATAATTATAACTAATGGAATTTCAGTGTCAATTGGTTCAAAAGTCGTTTTATAGCTGTTGTTGTGTTTTTCGATTTTCGATTTCGTGGTTACTATCACCTCGTTTTTTGGAACAAAGAGATTACATATGTTAATAGCTTCATTGAGTAGTCCTCCGGGGTTTCCTCTTAAATCTAAAATAATCCTTTCGGCACCTTGCCTTTTAAGTTCTTCAAGCGCAGCCTTGGTTTCAAGTGCTGCTTTTACATTGAAACGAGACAAAACGATATAACCCGTTGTGGCATCTATTTTTGAGAAAAAAGGAACTGATTTTATTGCAACTTCATTCAGGATTATTTCTGTAGTTTTTTTTTGGTTTTGGCGTATATATATTAGCTTTATTTTAGTGTTTTTAGCCCCTTTTAGTAACTGGGAAGCATCGTCTTTAAAGTCGGACAAAAGAACATCTCCAATTTGAAGAATTTCATCTCCGGCTTTAAACCCAGCTTTATCCGCAGGAAAATCCTTGTAGACTTCCCGTATTATTAATTTATTATCTTTTCGGGTAATCAAGGCACCTATGCCAGTGTACTCGCCGGTATTGTTTATTTTAAAACTGACGACTTCCTGTTCGTTAAAATAAACAGTATATGGGTCTAGACTGCTCAACATCCCAGTAATGGCGTTGTCTATTAATTCTCCAGGATTTGTTTCGTCGACGTAGTTAGTGTTTAATTCCTTGAACAGAGTTGTAAAAATCTCTATTTGTTTGGCTATTTCAAAAAAGTCGTTTTTGAAACCGCCACCAACAAACAAAAACAAGGAGGCCGTAATGGGGATGATGTATTTTTTTTTAAAAAAGGGTATCATGGTATTTCATTCTTAAATTAAAGCCCATAAAATTAGGAATAAATGGGCAATAATGAGTGCAGTATGGAATAATTCTGAATTTAGTTTCTTTATCAAGAACCTATTGAGTTATTGAAATGGGGTTTATTTCCGATTGGTCTTTTTTTATATTTTGCGCAACGAATTTCTCGAACAATTGAATTGTCTTTGTATTGATTTCGTCATATGACAAGCGGTCTTTAGTTTGATAAAACAACATAACAGCATAAGGTTTATCCAGATTGTTAATAAGTATGTGTTTATTTAATCGATAAGTTTCGCGAAGGATGCGTTTAAAATAATTTCGGTCTACCGCTTTTTTAAAGTTTTTTTTGGAAACCGAAACTCCCATTTTCATAATTTGACCATCACTTAACGCACTAGAGTGGTAAACCAATCGCAACGGATATTTAGAGACTGATTTTCCGTCAGTAAATAATAAACCGATTGTTATTTTACTTTTTAGTTTTTGGCTTTTTGGATAAGTGAAGTTCATTTCTACAATTAAAGTGTAAAGATTTTAGTTAGCAAAGGTACAATTAAACAGCAAACCTATTATTGTTTGGTATTTAAATAGCGGTAAAAAAAATATTTCTTACTTTTGTCGCAAATTGTTTAAGCATGGAAAAAGTGATTTCGTATCCCATATCAGTATTGTATTACTTATGTTTTGGTATTACGTTGGTTATTTTCCATCCAATTCAATGGATTTGTTTTAACGTTTTTGGGTATAATGCGCACAAAATAAGCGTTGATTACCTTAATTTTTTTTTATTGAAATGCTCGAATCTTTTAGGGACCACTTACAAGTTTGAGAATATAGACAACATACCCAAAGATGCTCCAATAATATTTGTATCCAATCATCAGAGTATGTACGATATTATAGCAATGATTTGGTTTTTGCGCAAGTTTCATTGTAAATTTGTGAGTAAAAAAGAACTTGGCAAAGGAATTCCAAGCGTCTCCTTTAATTTGCGTCACGGTGGTTCAGCGTTAATTGATCGAAAAGACTCTAAACAAGCCATTCCGGAAATTAAAAAATTAGGGGAATATATCGAAACAAATAATCGTTCGGCGGTTATTTTCCCAGAAGGAACTCGGAGTAAAACAGGGATGCCAAAATCTTTTGCGCAAAGCGGATTGAAAATATTGTGTAAGTCCGCTCCATCGGCGTACGTGGTTCCCATAAGCATAAACAATTCTTGGAAAATCGTTAAATATGGATTTTTTCCACTTGGTCTGGGAAATCGTCTTAGCTTTGTAGTACATAAGCCGTTAGCCGTTAGTGAATTTGATTTTGCTGAGTTGATGGAAAAGACAGAAAGTGAAGTAGTAAAAGGAATAAAATTTTAATTTATATAAAATGTCAATACAAAATATACGATTAGAGGTTATGCAGTTTTTAGAAAAAGACGTTGACAACTATGTTGATCAGTTTTTAATACCCGTTGAAAAAATTTGGCAACCAGCTGATTTTTTACCCAACTCTGAGAGTGATACTTTTTTTGATGAGGTTAAGGAATTGCGCGAAATCGCAAAAGATTTACCTTATGATTTCTGGGTGACGCTGGTAGGTGATACTATTACCGAAGAAGCCTTGCCTACTTATGAATCCTGGTTGATGGATGTGGACGGAGTTGATAACGTGGGAAGAAACGGATGGTCTAAATGGATTAGACAATGGACTGGAGAGGAAAATCGCCATGGAGATTTGTTGAATAAGTACTTGTATTTATCGGGCCGTGTTAATATGCGTGAAATTGAAATGACTACACAGCATCTTATTAATGATGGATTTGATATTGGTACCGGAAGAGACCCATATAAAAACTTCATATATACGAGTTTTCAGGAGTTAGCTACTTATGTTTCTCATAATAGAGTAGCCCAAATGGCTAAGAAATACGGTGATAACAAATTGTCTAAAATGTGTAAGATGATTGCAGGTGATGAAATGCGTCATCATCATGCTTACAGTGAGTTTGTGAACAGGATTTTTCAAGTTGATCCTAGCGAAATGATGATTGCTTTTCAATACATGATGAAACAAAAAATCGTTATGCCAGCTCAGTTCTTGAGAGAATCTGGACAAAAAATAAGCAGCGCTTTCGAACAGTTTTCTGATTCTGCTCAACGAATTGGTGTTTATACTGCAGCTGACTATATTGATATCATGCAGAAATTAATGGACAAATGGGAAATTGAAAAAATTACTGGTTTGACTGATGAAGCTGAAAAAGCTAGAGATTACTTATTGAAATTACCTGCAAGAATGGCTAGAATTTCAGAAAGGATGACAATTCCTCAAGAATCTTATATTTTCAAATGGGTAGAGCCAGCTAGAATATAGTTGCGAAGAGTTGCAATAATAGGAAACGATATCAAGTGCTGTTTTTTGAAGTTTTAGAGCTTCGAAAATCAGCACTTTTTTTACATTTATAAAAAATGAACATAACAGAAATAATTAGTAAGACAATAGCTTTCGTAAAAGACAAGTTGGATAATGCTGAAGGCGGGCATGACTGGTTTCATATAGAAAGGGTCTATAAAAACGCAATATTGATTGCGCAAAATGAAGTTTGTGATTTAATGGTTGTAAAATTTGGGGCTTTACTTCATGATATAGCCGACAGTAAATTTCATGGTGGAGATGAGTCTTTAGGGCCTAAAACGGCTAGAATATTTCTGGAGTCAGAAAATGTAGATCAGGCAACAATCGATCATGTGGTCAAGATCATCGAGAATATTTCCTATAAGGGGGGTAATTTCGAAAAAGACTTTAGCTCAATAGAGCTTGATATAGTTCAGGATGCAGATCGTTTAGACGCTTTAGGAGCCATCGGAATTGCGAGAACATTCAATTATGGCGGATTCAAGAACAGAACGCTCTATGACCCTCAAATTGCCCCAAACACAAAGATGACTAAGGAAGAGTACAAGAATAATGACGCACCCACACTAAATCATTTTTACGAAAAGTTACTGTTGCTGAAGGATAAAATGAACACAGAATCCGGCAAACAAATTGCGAAAGAAAGACACTGTTACATGGAAGGATTCTTGTCGCAGTTTTATGCGGAATGGGAGGGGGAAAAATAAAAATTTTGTGATTTCAGATCTTTTTTATTGCTGATTTTTAAATCAAATAACAGCAATCTTTAATTAAATATCTTAAATCGAAATGCCTTTCGCCTTCATTTCAATGATGACGTCCGAAGGGCTTTTAAAAGTTGGAGCCTGTTCTATGATACTTGCTACCCTTTTTTTATTAAGTTTAAACGTAATGTCATTTTCTGTGGTAAATAATAAGGCTGTCAAAAAAGGATTAGCCATGTACGGAGCTAAAATTAAAAAGGCTTCATCCAAAGTATGAAAACTCTCCAGTTCCTCTGTTTTATACTTGGCACTGAGGGAAAGACTGAAAACATCGTTTTCCAGTAGTACGGGACGTACATATATATTTTTCAATTCGGTATCGCCAATGGTTTTGGCTAAAGTCAATTTAGCATAAGTACCATTTTCGATACTCTCTTTTACTTTTTCCCAAAATTGAACGAATACAGCTTGAAAAGACATGGTAATGATTTTAGTGGTTGAATTATTCCCGGACATGATTGTGCAAAATTAGCTTTTGTAAGTTATAATAGCCGACAAATAAAGAAAAAATTTGCTTTAGTGGATGAACTATGGGGTTGTTAAAAAAAATTAACTGCGGATTCTTTGATCGTGTAATCTTAGAATCTGCAACTCAAAGTATATGATTGAAAAATAAAAAAGTCTATTCTCCCGGAAAAACCGCTTTTCTTTTCTCCAAAAAGGCAGTAGTTCCTTCCTTGAAGTCTTCGGTGCCAAAACATTTACCAAAGGATTTTATCTCAGTCTCGTAGCCATTCTCGCCGTCTTTGTAGTTAGCGTTGATAGACTTTATTGCACTAGTTATGGCCAAAGGGGAGTTTCTGATCATTTTTTGCGCAATTCCGTTGCAGAAATTTAACAGTTCTGCTTGCGGAACAACATGGTTTACCAATCCCATTCTATAGGCATCGTCAGCAGAGACCATTCCCGCAGTCATTATCATTTCCATAGCGCGTCCTTTCCCAATTAATTGCGGTAAGCGTTGCGTTCCCCCATAACCTGGAATAACCCCCAGAGAAACTTCTGGCAAACCCATTTTGGCATTATCAGAGGCGATTCTAAAATGACAGGCCATTGCTAGTTCCAGTCCACCACCAAGTGCAAAACCATTGACGGCTGCAATTACTGGTGTTTTTAGATTTTCGACAAAATTAAATAAGATGTCTTGGCCTTGTGCAGCTAACTGCACAGCTTCTTCAATCGAAAAACCTGCAAATTCAGCAATGTCAGCTCCGGCCACAAATGCTTTTTCGCCGCTACCAGTTAAGATAACTACTCTGGTTTCGTGATTTTTTTCTAGTTCTTGAAAAGCCTTATGTAATTCTTCGATGGTCTCTTTATTTAGAGCATTAAGTTTCGTGGGGCGGTTTATAGTTATGGTTGCAATGCCGTTTTCTTTTGCAATTAGAATATTTTCGTAGTTCATTGTGATGATTTAAGAGTTAATTATAGGAAGTGAAACGGTAAATTGAGTTCCTTTTCCGTATTCTGTTTCAAAGGTAATCGTTCCTTTATAATTTTCTATTATGTTTTTAATAATACCTAAACCTAAACCCATTCCGCTGTTTTTGGTGGTAAATTTAAATTCGAATATACGACTTATATCGTCAGGACTAATTCCTGTTCCATTATCGGCGACGCTAATCAAGACATTATTTAAATCCTCTTTTACGTTTACGAAAACTTTTTTATCGTTTTTTTGTTCTGGAATTGATTGAATGGCATTTTTGACTAAATTGGTGATAATGCGGATTAGTTGTGTTCGGTCTATTTTAGAAACAATTTCTAAAGACTCACTTTTGAAAGTAATAAAATCCTCAGTAAAAATATCCAAAGCCAATTCCACAACCTCCACCACGTTTAGGGTTTCATTTTGTTGTGCAGGCATGGAAGCAAAATTTGAAAAAGCGGACGCAACAGAGTTCATAGTGTCTATTTGTTGAATCAATGTTTCTGAGTAATCGTCCATTTTTTGCTTTATCTCTGGATGATTTGGGTCAAATTTTCTCTGAAAACTCTGAACTGTTAAGCGCATTGGTGTCAAAGGGTTTTTAATTTCATGGGCGACTTGCTTTGCCATTTCTCGCCAAGCCTCTTCTCTCTCGCTTTGCGCCAGTTTTACGGCACTGACCTCAAGCTCATCGACCATTCGGTTGTAGGCAGTTATCAATAGGTTGATTTCTTTGCTACTCGCTTCTAATACAATTTTTTTGTTTTTTTGCTTTAAACTAGTTTCGTTTAAGCGATCAGAAATCGTCTTCAAAGACTTTGTTATGTAGGTGGCAAGAAAATAGGCTAATCCAAAAGCCACAATCAGCATGAAGGAATAGACCTGCCCTAAGCGGATTAGAAAACTTTTTAATTCCTTGTCATAGAAACCATCATCTTCTAGGTATGGCAAGTTCAAAACGCCTAAAGGTTTGAATTTATCGTCTTTTATTTGGGTAAAAGACGATCTGTTTTTAACACCATTTACTGTTCGGATGTCTACATATCTTTTCTCAATTGAGGAACGAACCAGTTTTAAAATATATTTAGGAATGGGAGGCAAAACTTTATCAACCGAAAATGATTCTTTGGAGGACTTTAGAAGTTTGCCGTTTAATCCGTAAATATTTATTTCAATGTTATGTATGTGTGCTAGTTCATGAATTTTATCCTTAAAAATCAAATCTAGATTTTCGGTTGTCAGCGGATAAGTAGTTGTTGAGAGGACATAGTTAATGTGTTCTCGCACCGCATTTTCTTTACGTTCTAATCGCTCTTGATGGTACTCTTTAGCTTCGTTTTTAAATTGGATAATGGAGATGGAAGCGAGTAGGATGGAGGCTACGATTATCAATACAATCATCGAAAGGAAAATCCTAATTCGCAATGATAACATCGATAATTTGAAGCCTTTTAGCATTTCTTATTGATTATTGATTAGTTCAACGCTTTAAAGCTAATTACTAAGAACTAGGTGCTAATTACTTTTTTCTCGTATCCTTTTGTAAAACTTAAAACCTAGCATGATTGTAAGCGCAAATATAAAAATTCCAATAACTCCGTATATCCAATTGATGGCATTTTTAAGAATAACTAAAAAGACTACCGCAAAAAGAATGATGGTTGCTCCTTCGTTCCATAAGCGCATAAAATTGGTAGTGTATTTAATTTTATCGTTTTGCAATTGATTGAAAATTTGTTGGCATTTTCCGTGGTATAAATATAGTGCAAATACAAAGCCAAGTTTTACGTGCATCCAAGGCATTTGTAGCCAAGCTTTACCGAGGTCAGTAAAAAACAACATCCAATACGCAAAAATACTTGCCAATATTGCAGATGGCCACGTAATAATATACCAAAGGCGGTAAGTCATTATTTTATACTGCGCTTGTAAAATTTCTTTTTCTGGCGATGGTTTTTGTGCAGCTTCAATTTGGTACACAAATAAGCGTACAATATAAAATAAACCTGCGAACCATGTAATTACAAAGATGAGGTGCAGGGATTTGAGGTAGTTATAATAGTCCATCGGTAGTTTGAATCAATTTTGTAGTCATTTCTTTTTTTAGAAAATAAGCTGTTAGTAGTGTTGATAATACATCAGCAATAGGGAAGGCAACCCACACTCCAAAAATACCAAAAAAATTCGGTAGTATGAGTACTAATGGAATTAAGAAAAAGCCTTGTTTGCTCAAGGTCAGTAATAATGCCTTTTTAGCCTTTCCTGCTGCTTGAAAATAAGCAGCTCCAATTAATTGGACTGCTATTACAGGAGAAGCTGCAAATACCCAACGCAATGCGCTTGGTGCCTCTGCAATTATCTCTGCATTGGTAGTGAAAACAGCAATGATAGGCGTAGCGTAATAGAGTATAACGATAAAAACCAATGATGCCAAAAGCGCTGCATATTTAATTGAAATTTGGATGCTTTCTTTTACTCTGTTATATTTTTCAGCTCCATAATTATAACCAGCAATTGGAATGAATCCTTGCGTTATTCCTAGAACGGGGAAGAGTGCAAAGATTAGTGTCTTACTGATGATGCCGTAAACAATAATAGAATTTTCTCCACCATATGAGTATAAAGTATGATTGAGAATGATGGCTAAAATACTTACTACACCTTGTCTAGAAAAAGATACAAAGCTAAGTGAGCTGATTTCTTTGATAATAGGTAAATGGAATTTAAAATCCTTCGCTTGAATCTTTAACTCGGTTTTATATATAAAATACCAAAGAATAAAAAGAAAACACGTAAAATAGGAAATACCCGTTGCAAGAGCTGCTCCATATAGCCCTAAATCCATGAATTTTATAAATAGAACATCTAATGCTATATTCACAAGAGCTGGGATAATCATCGACACCATTGCATATGTGGCTTGTCCCTCTGCCCTAATAATGTTGTTTCCCATCATGCTAAGTGCGAGGAATGGTACTGAAACTATAATAGGTGATAGGAATACAGTCGCAGGTGCCATGATATCTCCTTTAGCTCCGTAAAAAAGCAACAATTCTCTACTAAAAAAAAATCCTAAAATCACAAAAATAGATGCTAAAAGGAAGGTCATCATAATTTGATTGGCAAAAGTAAGTTTTGCTTTTTCACGGTTTTTTGCACCCAAAGCGCGCGAAAGAACTGAGCCACCCCCCACACCTATAGCCATTCCCAGTGATGAAATTAGGAATGTTATTGGAAAAACTACTGTTACGACTGCGATAGCAAGTGGACCGATCCATTGTCCTACAAATATAGTATCAATAAGGATATTTAGTGACATGAACAAAATTCCTATAGAGGCAGGCGCTGCCTGTTTTATCAGTAGTTTTTTTATGTCTGTGGTTCCTAGTTCTTCATCAGTTATTGCCATTTATGTTTTTTTTCGAGAGCTACTCATTTAGTAATCTAAATTGTTTTCGGTTTTACAACTGATATTACCGCCATTTAATCAATGAATTGCAATGATAAGAGCTAGTAAGTTGAGCTTTTTACAATGGTTCATCTGCAGTTTTAATCAATTTTGTGGTCATCTCTTTTCTTAGGAAATAACCCGTTAGTAAGGTTGACAGCACATCAGCAATAGGGAAGGCGACCCAGACTCCAAAAATACCGAAAAAATTAGGCAGTAGGAGTACTAATGGAATTAAGAAAAAGCCCTGCTTACTAAGCGTCAGCAACAACGCTTTCTTAGCATTTCCTGCCGCTTGAAAATACGCAGCACCAATTAATTGAATGGCAATAATAGGAGAAGCGGCAAATACCCAACGCAAGGCATCCGGTGTCTCTGCAATTACTTTTGGATCTGTAGTAAAAACGGATACAATAGGCGTTGCATAATAAAGGATAAATACAAAAATTAGCGACGCTAACAGCGCTGCATATTTAATGGAAATTTGGATGCTTTCCTTTACCCTTTCATAATTTTGAGCTCCATGATTATAACCAGCAATTGGAATAAACCCTTGTGTGATTCCGAGAATAGGAAATAGAGCAAACATTAGCATCCTACTAATTATCCCGTAAACGGCGATGGAATGTTCTCCCCCGTAGGAGTATAAAGTATGATTGAGTATGATTGCTAAAATACTCACTACGCCTTGTCTTGAAAAAGTAACAAAACTCAGTTCGGTAATCTCTTTTATTATGGTCAGTTGTAATTTAAAGTGTCTTGCTTTTAGTCTTAATTCGCTTTTGTACACAAAAAACCACAGAACAAAAAGGAAGCACATAAAATAAGAAATGGACGTAGCTAATGCTGCGCCAAACATCCCCAATCCCATCACTTTTATAAAAATAATATCTAATATAATGTTGACAAAAGCGGGAATAATCATTGCCACCATTGCAAATTTAGCCTTACCCTCCGCTCTTATAATATTGTTTCCCATCATACAAAGTGCTAGGAAAGGAACGGAAATAATAATTGGGGTAAAGAATTCAGTTGCCGGTTTTATTATGGGGCCTTTAGCACCAAAAAGCAGTAACATATCAGCACTAAAAAAGATGCCTAATAGCATAAAAATTGATGCCAAAAAAAAGGTCATCATAATTTGGTTAGCAAAAGTGACTTTTGCTTTTTCGGGGTTTTTTGCACCAAGGGCCCTAGAGAGAACAGACCCGCCGCCTATACCTATAGCCATTCCTAATGATGAAATAAAGAAGGTTATTGGTAAGACCACAGTTATAGCTGCGATAGCAAGTGAACCTATCCATTGTCCGACAAATATAGTATCTACCAGTATATTAACGGACATGAATAAAATCCCAATAGAAGCTGGAGCAGCCTGTTTTATAAGGAGTCTTTTTATATCTTCAGTTCCTAGTTCTGCGGCTGAAACTGCCATTTATACATTCGTCTTTTCGACAGCTACCCATTCAGTAATCCAATTACTTACTGTGTTGCACCAAGCATCACCATCATTTAAACACGGAACTGCAAAGAATTCTTCACCGCCATGTTCTTTAAATTCGTGATTAGCTTCCATCGCAATTTCTTCTAGTGTTTCGAGACAATCAGATACAAAAGCAGGTGTTACTACCGCTAATTTTTTAATTCCTTTTTCAGGCATTTTGTTCACTTGAACGTCCGTGTAAGGGGTGAGCCATTTGTCTCCCGCTAGACGGGATTGAAATGTCTGGCTGTATTTCCCTTCTGGGATACCTAATAATTTGACAACCTGCTTTGTCGTTTCGTAACACTGGTGACGGTAGCAAAACTCATGTGCTGGCGACGGTGTATTACAGCAAGATCCATCAATTTTACAATGTGACTTCGTAATGTCAGTTTTGCGAATGTGACGCTCTGGAACCCCGTGGTAAGAAAACAAAAGATGATCATAGTCATAACCCTCTAGATGTCCTTTTATAGAATCGGCAAGGTTTTGTAAATAGTCCGGTTTATTATAAAAGGCAGGAACTATTGTAAATTTCATTTCTGGAAAATACTTTTTACGGTGATCTTCAGCTAATTCTAATATTGTTGTTGTAGATGCCATAGCATGTTGCGGGTACAAAGGGAAAAGCATTACTTCAGTGACACCTTGATCATTTAATTCTTGCAACCCTGATAAAAGTGATGGGTTTCCGTAACGCATAGCTAGTGAAACAGGAACATCCACTAATCCTTTTACTTTTTCATGCATTTTTTTTGATAGTACGATTAGCGGAGAACCTTCGTCTGTCCAGACTTTAGCATAGGCTGCTGCGGATTTTTTAGGTCTTGTTTGCAAAATTATTCCTCGAACTAATAAGGCTCTCAGCAAAAACGGAACATCAATTACATATTTATCCATTAAAAACTCATCTAAGTATGGCTTGACATCTTTTGCTGTTGGATTTTCGGGAGAACCTAAATTGACTAATAATACACCTTTCATAAATTATTTCTTTTGTTATTATTGCTTCAGCCGTTCTATTAAAAACTATTGATCCTGAAGAATGCGTAATCTTCCTTCAAAAGTAGTTAAAGTTGTTTTTTTATAAGATACGATTAACTATTTTTTATTTATTGTTTAATACGTAAAAACAATACTTGGCTATATGTTTGTGTTGATTGACATCAAATATTTCTTTGGGGTGGTAGCAAATTTCTTCTTGAATGCCGCGATGAAATGACTTCCCGTGCTATATCCTATTTTTAATCCAACCTCATTTACGTTATAAGATCCACTATCAAGAAGTTTACGGGCAAAATCCATCTTGTAGTCAAATAGAAAGCCATAAACGGTGTCGCCATAAATCTGCTTGAAACCCATTTTTAGTTTTTTCAAATTTAAACCTATTTCGTCTGCTAGTTCTTGCAAACTTGGCGGTTCGGTCATATTAGAAATAATAATTTCTTTTGCTCTTTTAATTTTTAGAACATTGGCTTCGTCTATCAAAAACGGGCATTGTTCTGCATTCGGGTCTTCGGTTCGGTTGAAATACAAGCTTAATAATTCGTATCCTTTTCCTTTATAGTAAAGGTTTTTAATGGAAGGATGTAGGTTATAATGAAACAATTGACTCAAGACAATAGCCATCGAAGGGCTAATCTTTCCTTCATTATAATATTTTTTGTCTTTATTATCACCAATTAAAAAAGGGATGTAATCCGCTTCTGAAGAAAACAAAGAGTGAAATTTTTTAATGGAAATTATCACAGAAATTACCCAAGAATTTGGTGCAAGTTCCAAATTTAAGGGTAATTCCTTTTGGGGATTGTATAAAAGCAAGGATTTTTCCTCTTTCATTTCCAAAGCGTAATTTCCCTGATTGAAGACAAACTTGGCGCTTCCCTTTAGTCCAAAATGGAATTGGATTAGTCCGCTACTGACTTCACGTTGCGCGTTAAACGTTTCTGCACCGTCATTTTGAAAACGAATTAACGTAAAATCATCTTCGATTTTGATTATTTCTTGAGAACTCATAGCGACATTTTTTTATTAAAAAAGAGATAATAATTATTAATCATAATTTAGAACGACTCTAAACTAATGACATCTAACTACCCATTATTACTACAAAAATAACCTTTTTTATACTAAAAGGGTCGATTAGAAATAAAAAAACACGAAGCGACACAAAAAGAACTTCTAGCGTTACTTTTATAAATAGTATAGTTCTAATTTTGTCTCACTTTTTGGAAAAGTATTCATATGGAAAATAACAACTTATTGAAGCATCACTATTTTTACTCGGTTGGATTAAGCTATAAAAAAGCAGATGCTGAAATGAGAGGTAAATTTAGCCTTGATGCTGCTGCTAAATTGCGTTTACTGGAACAAGCCAAAAGTGAGGGAATTGAAAGTTTGATTGTCACTTCTACTTGCAATAGGACAGAAATTTACGGATTTGCGGAACACCCTTTTCAATTGATAAAATTGATTTGCGAAAACAGTCGAGGGAGTGTTGAGGAGTTCCAAAAAGTTGGTTTCGTATACAAAAATCAAGAGGCTATCAGTCACATGTTCCGAGTTGGAACGGGTTTAGATAGCCAAATTCTTGGCGATTTTGAGATTATTTCGCAAATAAGATCAAGCTTTACAACGTCAAAAGAATTGGGTCTTGCCAATACTTTTATGGAAAGATTGGTTAATGCGGTAATTCAAGCAAGCAAAAAAATAAAAACAGATACAGAGATCAGTTCGGGAGCTACTTCGGTTTCTTTTGCTTCCGTACAATACATTATCAAGAACGTTGAAGACATTGGTAACAAAAACATACTATTGTTTGGAACAGGAAAAATAGGTAGAAATACCTGTGAAAATTTGGTAAAACACACCAAAAATGAGCAGATAACGCTGATCAACAGAACAAAGGGTAAGGCAGAGAAGTTAGCGGGAAAACTAAACTTAATCGTAAAGGACTATTCTGAACTGCATTTGGAATTGCAAAAGGCAGATGTTGTTGTGGTGGCGACGGGAGCTCAAAACCCCACAGTTGACAAAGCGATTTTGAATCTGAAAAAACCATTGCTGATTTTGGATTTATCCATTCCGAAGAATGTAAATAAAGATGTTGAAGAATTAGAGGGCGTTACCCTGATCCACATGGATTATTTGTCGCAACTCACGGACGAAACTTTAGAAAACAGAAAAGCGCATATTCCAGCAGCCGAAGCAATAATTGAAGAAATTAAAGAGGAATTTAATGTTTGGACAAAAGGCAGAAAGTTTGCGCCAACAATTACTGCATTAAAAGAAAAGTTGAATGCGATAAAAACGTCAGAATTGGATTTTCAAAGTAGAAAAATATCTGATTTTAACTTGGAGCAAGCTGAAATTATCAGTGCAAGAATCATACAGAAAATAACCACTCACTTTGCTAACCATTTAAAAGATGACGACACCATGGTGGACGAGAGCATCGAATGGATTGAAAAAGTATTCAAAATTAGCGCTGCCGTCAAATAATGGATAAAACGATACGAATAGGAACACGCGATAGCCAACTCGCACTTTGGCAAGCCCACACGGTAGAAAAAAAACTAAATGATTTAGGATACAAAACCAAAATTGTAGCCGTAAAATCAACAGGAGACATTATTCTTGACAAACCTCTTTACGAATTTGGAATCACCGGAATTTTTACTAAAACACTCGATGTTGCCATGATTAATGGCGATGTTGATATTGCGGTACATTCGATGAAAGATGTTCCTACAGCATTGCCTGTAGGGATTGTACAAGCCGCTGTTCTGGAAAGAGCCACTACATTAGATATTTTAGTTCATAAAGGCAATCTTGATTTTCTAAATAAATCAGGAACTATTGCTTCAGGCAGTTTACGTCGCCAGGCACAATGGCTGAATAGATACCCAGCACATAAAGTAGTTGATTTACGTGGCAACGTAAATTCACGTATGAGGAAACTTGAGGAAAGCATATGGAACGGAGCTATCTTTGCGAAAGCGGGCTTAGAAAGGATTAACCTGAAACCAGATAATTTTATTGATTTAGATTGGATGATACCCGCTCCCGCTCAAGGGGCAATGGTAGTAGTCGCCATGCAAAACGATGCTTTTACGCTTGATGCTTTATCACAATTAAATGATATTGAGACAGAGATTGTAACCTATATTGAACGTCAATTTCTTAAAACCTTAGAAGGTGGCTGTACGGCGCCAATTGGAGCTTTAGCAATTTATAATGATAAAGAAGATACCGTTCATTTTCAAGGAGTTTTATTTTCACTAGACGGAAAAGAAAAGATTGAAATCGACAAAGTCGTTCCTATTGAAGAGTGGAAGAAATTAGGATTCTATTCTGCTCAGGAAGTCCTGAATAATGGAGGAACAAAATTGATGACGGAAATCAAAAATAATTTGAAAAAATAATGAGACAAACAAGTATTTTATCTACCAAAACATTGTCGGACGAGCAAAGGCAAGTATTTCTTGATGCTAATTTTGATCTTTTAGAGCAAGATTTTATCGAGATTAAAAACAACCTTTTTGAACTGAATACAATCAACAACAACTTGATTTTTAGTAGTCAAAATGCTGTTTTAAGTTTAATGGAACAAAGCGGTTGGGAAGTCCTAAAGACTAAACCAGTCTTTTGCGTAGGAATCAAAACTAAAGAATTACTTGAAGTTAACGGTTTTACAGTAGATGTTTATTTAGATTACGCATCTGAATTAGCAGAAATAATCACCTTGATATACAACAAGGAGAGTTATACTTTTTTAAGTGGAAATTTGCGCAAGGAAACTTTGCCGGAAGCATTAAAAAGCGCAGGAATAATTTTTAATGAAATAGAAGTTTACGAAACCAAGTTAGCGCCTTTTAAAATATCGGAAAAAGAAAATTTTGATGGGATTCTATTTTTTAGCCCATCTGGAGTTGAAAGTTATTTGACAAACAACAAAATCAAAAACGAAGTTTGTTTTTGCGTAGGGAATACTACTGCAAAAACAGTAGAAGAAAATAAAATTAAAAACATTGTAATCGCCGAAATACCAATAATCGAAGATGTGATTATTGAAGTTATAGCATATTATAATACAGAAGAAAGTATCGAGCCATCAGCAAAAAATTAAATACATGATCAAAAACGACCTATTTTTAAGAGCATTAAAAGGAGAAACAGTTGAACGTCCACCAGTATGGATGATGCGTCAAGCAGGTAGGTATTTGCCTGAGTTTATCGCTTTGCGTGATAAATATGACTTCTTCACTCGTTGTCAAACTCCAGAACTAGCTGCCGAAATTACCGTTCAACCTATTCGTAGAATCGCTCCGGATGCAGCGATTTTATTCTCGGATATCCTAGTAATACCACAAGCGATGGGAATTGAAGTATTGATGAAACCAAACTTTGGTCCTTTAGTACCTAACCCTATTCGTACGATTCAGGATGTGGAGAGAGTAATCGTTCCAGATGTTCACGAAACTTTAGGTTACGTTTTTGACGCAATTAAATTGACAAAGGAAATGTTGGACGATGAGGTGCCATTGATTGGTTTCGGTGGTTCGCCCTGGACAATTATGTGTTATGCTGTAGAAGGACAAGGGTCAAAAAGCTTTGATAAAGCCAAAGGTTTTTGTTTCTCACATCCAGAAGCGGCACATGTTTTACTACAAAAAATTACTGATACGACTATTTTATATTTGAGAGAAAAAGTAAAATCAGGAGTAGATGCCGTGCAGATTTTTGACTCTTGGGGCGGAATGTTATCTCCGGTTGATTACCAAGAGTTCTCTTGGAAGTATATCAACCAAATCATTGAAGCCTTAGCGGATCATGCCCCGGTTATCGTTTTTGGGAAAGGATGTTGGTTTGCGTTAAACGAAATGGGAAAAAGTAGGGCTTCCGCTTTAGGGGTAGACTGGACTTGTTCTCCAAGAAATGCGAGGTATCTTTCAGGTGGAAACATCACGTTACAAGGGAATTTTGATCCATCGAGATTGTTGTCTCCAATTCCGGTAATCAAGAAAATGGTTCATGAAATGATTGACGAATTCGGAAAAGACAAATACATAGCAAATTTAGGCCATGGTATTTTACCAAATATCCCTGTGGATCACGCGAAAGCATTTGTCGATGCGGTTAAAGAATACAAGCAACAAAAGTAGATGCTAAATAAAGGAGTACGAGACGAAAAGAAAGTAAAGATTGACAATTTGTTAAGTACTTTACTTTTTTTGGTTTTTGTACCCAAATTTTGGAATATTGAAGATACCAGTTTAATTGACAGCCAACTCACTGATTTCGATTTAACAACTGTGATTTTAGATAAAAAGTGAAGAAAAAAATTTGATTCAATTGTTAGATCGGTGCGAAATGGATTGGATTCAAAAAGAACAATTCGCCGACTTTTTAATAGCCCATTCCGAAAGTAATCTATATGATTTTTCGGTAAAAGCAATTGCTATCTATAATCATATACAAATAGATAGTAAGACGTTTTCATTTGAAATAATCAATAAAATTGCCGCTGTCAAATTATAAATTACTATGAAGAATAAATTTTACGCATACATACAAAACTTACAAGACCATATCGTCGCAGGATTAGAAGCTGTTGACGGTCAAGCCAAATTTAAAGAAGACTTATGGGAACGCCAAGAAGGTGGCGGAGGAAGAACCCGAGTAATCGAGAATGGTACTGTTTTTGAAAAAGGTGGAGTAAATATTTCAGCCGTTCACGGAAAGCTGCCAGAAGCTATGCAGAAAATGTTTGGTGCAGGCGAAGCTGATTTTTTTGCATGCGGACTGAGTCTAGTTTTGCACCCTAAAAATCCGAAGGTGCCAACGGTTCATGCGAACTGGAGGTATTTTGAAATGTACGATGATAACGGGAATGTAATCCAACAGTGGTTTGGTGGCGGACAGGATCTGACCCCCTATTATTTGTTTGAAGAAGATGCAATCCATTTTCATCAAACTTGTAAAACCGCTTGCGACAAACACAATCCAGAGTTTTATCCAAAATATAAAAAGCAATGTGATGCCTATTTCTGGAACGCGCATCGTCATGAAGCACGTGGAATTGGAGGTTTGTTTTTTGATTATTGTAAAGCAACCGAAACAACTTCCATGAAAGATTGGTTCAATTTTGTTTCGGAGGTCGGAAACAGTTTCCTCGACGCCTATGTCCCTATTGTAGAAAAACGAAAAAACTTAGCCTATACGCTAGAACAAAAAACTTGGCAGGAGATCCGTCGCGGTCGTTATGTCGAGTTCAATTTGGTTCACGACAAAGGCACTTTATTCGGACTAAAAACCAACGGAAGAATCGAAAGTATCCTGATGAGTTTGCCGCCACATGTACAATGGGTCTACGACCATCATCCGGAAAGTGGTAGCGAAGAAGCCAAGTTAGTAAACGTATTGGAAAACCCTAAAGACTGGATCTAACTATCAATTATTCATTATAAATTAAGAAATATGTTCCCATTACACAGAGGCCGAAGATTAAGAACTACTGAATCGATTAGAAGTTTAGTGCGTGAAACAAGCTTAAGCGCTTCGGACTTTATGTTTCCCATGTTTATCGCCGAAGGTGAAAACCTGCAAGTGGAAATTGCTTCCATGCCAGGGATCTTTCGTCGTTCGATTGATTTAACAGTAAAAGAAGTACAAGAAGTATACGCTTTAGGAATTCGGGCTGTAAATATCTATGTAAAAGTCAGTGAAAACTTAAAAGACAATACAGGAAAAGAAGCATGGAACAAAGACGGATTGATGCAAAATGCCATTCGTGCTATCAAAGCGTCTTGTCCCGAAATGATTGTAATGCCAGATGTGGCTTTAGATCCGTATTCCATATATGGTCATGACGGAATTATCGCAGATGGAGATATAGAAAACGATTCAACAAATGCTGCTTTGGTAAAAATGGCCGTTTCTCATGCTGAAGCTGGAGCCGACTTTGTAGCGCCATCAGATATGATGGACGGGCGTGTGCTGCGTTTGCGTGAAGGTTTGGATGCTGCAGGTTTTCATAACGTGGGCATCATGAGTTATTCTGCTAAGTACGCTTCCGCATTTTATGGGCCCTTCCGTGACGCTTTGGACAGCGCACCTGTCGATAGTAAAAATATTCCAACGGATAAAAAGACCTACCAAATGGATTATGCGAACCGTATCGAAGCCATCAAAGAAGCCCTATGGGATGTTGAGGAAGGTGCCGATATGGTTATGGTAAAGCCAGGAATAGCCTATTTGGATATCGTTCGCGAGGTTAAGAATGCGGTAAATGTACCCGTTACTGTGTACCATGTTTCTGGTGAATACGCAATGATCAAAGCCGCTGCCGAAAGGGGTTGGTTGGACCATGACAAAATTATGATGGAGCAATTAATGTGTATCAAACGCGCGGGAGCAAGTTTGATTTCAACTTATTTTGCGAAGGAAGCGGCAATAATTCTGAATAAATAAACATGAAAAAATGTTTAATAATAGCTCTTTTATGCATTTCTAACACGATTTTTGCGCA
>JBLIKQ010000006.1:0-55791 GCA_047635475.1 Porticoccaceae bacterium | reverse complement strand
AAACGCGCGGGAGCAAGTTTGATTTCAACTTATTTTGCGAAGGAAGCGGCAATAATTCTGAATAAATAAACATGAAAAAATGTTTAATAATAGCTCTTTTATGCATTTCTAACACGATTTTTGCGCAAGCGGAGATAATTGGCGCTTTCGTCGAAAAATGGGATAATTCTAAAGATTATTTAATAGCCGTCGCACAAGCAATGCCGGAAGATAAATATGATTATAAGCCCCGTGAACGTGAAATGTCATTTAGAGAACAATTATTACATATACAAGACAATATGAATTGGTTGGGAACGACTTATTTCTCTGAAAATAAATATGAGAAAAAAGAAGCACCAAAAGGACTTTCAAAAATACAAATAATCCAAGGCTTAGAGATATCTTTTGATAAAGCAAAAGCATTCGTACAAAAAACGAATGATGTTGAATTATTCCTAAAAGTAAGCTTTTTTGCAGGTGAAAAGTCAAAATTACAAATTCTCAATTTAATGCAAGATCATGTCACTCATCACAGAGCACAAATTTTGGTATATTTGAATCTGAATGAGATTCAGCCTCCAAAATATATTGGATGGTAACTCGTAGCAATTTATACATTATTAAATATATTAATATGAAAAAGGCATTGTTTTTATTAGCTGTATTGGCCATTGTTTCTTGTAAAAAAGAAGAAACCAAAAAAGATCTTATATACCCACAGTCTAGCGTAGAAGTTACCCAAACGCCAGAGGAATTAGGCAAAGAAATTTTCAATGGAAGAGGGAACTGTGTCGCCTGCCATCAAGTAGCCGCGAAAGTTATAGGACCGAGCTTGCAGGATATTGCTAAGATTTACAAAGATAAAAATGCTGATATGGTCACTTTTCTTAAAGGCGAAGGGGAGCCTATAGTAGATCCAAGTCAGTATGAAGTTATGAAAACAAATTTTGTCATCACAAAAGCTATGTCTGATGAGGAGTTGAAAGCACTAGAAGCATATGTTTATTCAAATTTGAAATAATATTTTTTTAAGGAGCTAATCCCGCTATCCGCTATATCTTGATGTTTAAAAAAAACATAAAGGATGTCACTTTTATCGGGGCTATAAAATAAGAACCATCTCAGTTGAGGTGGTTTTTTGTTTAGGAATATTTCTTAAATGATTTTATTTCTGGACTTTTAGTGTTCTTTGTGAAGTGAGCGATTTAATTTATTATTTTTATTCAATGAAAACAGTATTCATCAAAACGTCTTTTGGAATTGCTACGATTATCGGAGAAGACCAGGGT
This sequence comes from Porticoccaceae bacterium, assembly GCA_047635475.1. Lineage (GTDB taxonomy): Bacteria > Bacteroidota > Bacteroidia > Flavobacteriales > Flavobacteriaceae > Flavobacterium. Next base: position 54,520 of record JBLIKQ010000006.1, on the reverse strand, counting down.
GTTTCAATAATTTCAGTTTCTGATAAAGGAGAAGTTTCAGGGGCAATTCCAGCAATTTTAAGTGATGCTGTCTTTCAACTAAATGAGTATTGCGAGGGAAAAAGAAATGATTTCACTTTCAAATTGTATCCAAAGGGAACCGATTTTCAGAAAAAAGCATGGAAGTCGCTATTGGAAATTCCATATGGGCAAACCAGAAAATATATGGAACAGTCCAAGACTTTAGGAAATATCAAAGCTATTCGCGCTGTTGCTTCTGCTAACGGGAAAAATCCATTATGGATTGTAGTTCCTTGTCATAGAGTCATTGGAACTGATTGTTCGTTGACTGGTTATGCTGGAGGATTATGGCGTAAAAGATGGCTTCTGGAACATGAAAACTCAACGAACCAACAAAGTTTATTCTAATACACTGATGCTATGATTGAAAAAATTCGTCTTGATAACATACTGTTCTTGGACATAGAGACCGTGCCTGAAGTTGCTGATTTCAATGAATTGGATGCGGAAATGAAAGGGTTGTGGGAACATAAAACTCAGTATCAACGAAAAGAGGAGTATACTCCAGAAGACTTCTATGATCGAGCAGGAATTTGGGCCGAGTTTGGAAAAATTGTATGTATTTCCGTTGGGTATTTTGTCACTAAGGGCGATATCCGAAACTTTAGGGTTACCTCTTTTTTTGGGGAGGAAACTAAGATTCTAAAAGATTTTAATAATTTGTTAAATACGCACTTCAATCAGCCTCAACATGTTTTGTGCGGACATAATGCAAAAGAATTTGATATTCCTTTTATTGCTAGGAGAATGATCATAAACCAAATAGCCATTCCCAATAAGCTGAATTTATTTGGAAAAAAGCCTTGGGAAATTCCACATTTGGATACCTTGGAGCTATGGAAGTTTGGAGATTACAAGCATTTTACTTCTTTAAAGCTTATGTGCAAGGTCCTGGGAATTCCTTCGCCGAAAGGAGATATTGACGGCAGTCAGGTAGGGCATGTTTTTTATGTGGATAAGGACATTGATCGAATTGTTAGCTATTGTGAAAAGGACACCATTGCCGTTGCTCAAATTTTTCTTCGACTGCGAAGAGAAGATTTATTGATAGACGACGAGATTATTCATGTTTAAATAAAACTCAGATTGCCAAGTTGCAATATTTAGGAGAACTGTCCGGTTAAATCGTTACTTTTGACGTTATGAGCAAGCCTTTACTTTCGATAAATAATCTAGAAATTTCTTTTAAAAGGGAAGGGGGTTATAACGCGGTTATTAGAAGCATAAGTTACGATTTACATGAGAATGAAATTCTAGGAATCGTTGGTGAATCAGGTTCGGGAAAGTCTGTTTCTTCGCTGGCCATTATGGGTTTGTTACCGCCGCACATTTCTAAGATTTCAGAAGGTGCAGTTTTTTTTGACGGGAAAAATGTAGCAGATTTAAGTGAAAAGGAATTACAGAAGCTTCGCGGAAATGAAATCGCTATGATTTTTCAGGAACCGATGAGCTCATTAAATCCATCGCTAAAATGTGGCTTTCAAGTACAGGAAATTCTGTTGCAACACACAAAATTATCTAAATCAGACTCTAAGGCGGAAACACTTTCTTTATTTAAAAAAGTAAAACTGTCTGCCCCAGATATACTATTCGAAAAGTATCCTCACGAAATTTCTGGCGGACAAAAACAGCGGGTCATGATTGCCATGGCTATTGCCTGCAAACCACAATTATTGATTGCCGACGAACCGACAACAGCACTTGATGTTACGGTGCAAAAGGAAATCATTCAATTATTAAAAGACATTCAGCAGGAAACAGGAATGAGTATTATTTTTATATCTCATGATTTGTCCCTTGTTTCGGAGATTGCGCATCGGGTTTTAGTGATGTACCAAGGGGAAATTGTGGAGCAGGGAGAGGTGAAACAGATTTTTAGAAATCCGAAACATAATTATACTAAAGCTTTAATCGCTTCAAGACCTTCTTTGGACGTTCGCTTGAAACGGTTACCAACGATTCAAGATTTTTTAAATGATGACATAAATTCAGAAATTGTTACTCCAGAGAAGCGAGCTCAATTCCATGAAAAATTATATAATCAGCAACCCATTTTAGAAGTTATTAATGTAGAGAAAGAGTACTTCTCTGCAGCTGGTTTCTTTGGCAAAAAAACAGCTTTTATGGCTGTAAATGATGTCAGCTTCAAATTGTACGAAGGAGAAACCCTTGGTTTAGTAGGAGAGAGCGGTTGCGGCAAGTCGACACTGGGAAATGCCATCTTACAGTTGGACAAAGCCACAGCTGGCCAAATTCTATACCGCGGACAAGACATTACAAAATTAGGGCGCTCTGAGATAAAAAAATTGAGAAAAGAAATACAGATTATTTTTCAAGACCCGTATTCTTCATTGAACCCGAGAATACCTGTTGGTAAAGCCATTATGGAGCCAATGCAGGTTCATTGCTTGTACAAAAATGATAACGAAAGGAAAACCAAGACTATTGAAATTCTGGAACGAGTAGGACTCGGAGGGGAGTATTTCAACAGGTATCCACATGAGTTTTCAGGAGGACAAAGACAGAGAATTGGAATTGCCCGAACCATAGCGTTACAGCCTAAGTTAATCGTTTGTGACGAATCAGTTTCGGCCTTGGATATATCTGTTCAAGCTCAGGTTTTAAACCTTTTAAATGAGTTGAAAGAGAATTTTGGTTTTACCTATATTTTCATTTCCCATGATTTGGCGGTGGTAAAATATATGAGTGACCAAGTATTGGTAATGAATAAAGGAAAAATAGAGGAAATTGCTGATGCGGATCAATTGTATGCTAACCCTCAAAAGGAATATACAAAAAAATTGATTGAAGCTATTCCTAAAGGGAATTGATGGACCCTTACCGATAAAGAGAAAGCCCCACATTAATGTGAGGCTTTTTCTTTAATAATTAATGAAGTATTATTTTTTGACAAACTTTTTAGCGGTTGTTTTTTGACCGTCATTCACTTCTAGAATATAAATTCCTGTTCCTAATGCGCTAACATTTATCGCATTTTCAGAAAGTGTACCTGCGCCAACTTGTTGACCCAAGAAGTTGATAACTCTATAAGTTCCTTTTCTGCTGTCAGCCATTCTCACATTTAAGAAATCGCTTGTTGGGTTAGGGTACATAGATAAGTCAGAAATTGAATTTTCGTTTCCGAGTGCTTTTGCACTAGTATTAGCTGTTGAAAAACTTCTAATTGCAGCTCCGCCAATGTTTACAGAATAGTCTTCAACTTCACCATAAGAGAAGGTTTCGCAAGCCGTTGGTGCTGAATTATATTTCATAGATACTCTCATTCGAGTGTTTCCAGCTAATGCTGATGTAGGTACCGTAAATGTGCTGCTTAATGTAGCACTACTTGAAGATGAGCCAGAAACCATTTCTTCAGATGTCTCAAAGGTTCCATTTTGATTGTAGTCAATCCAAACTTTCCAATATTCAGTATAAGCCGATCCGGAGAATCCTGCGCTAAACAAAATTGTATTTGAACCATAAGGTAAATTACCCACAAGATTAGTGAAGTTTCCATAACCACCATTTGCGCCAGTTGTATTAGATATCCCACCAATTGAAACATAATCAATATACTCGTCTGCTACAGAATTTCCTTTAGTTGTACAGTAAGAAACTGTATTGCTTAAAGTTGTTACATTTAGAACATTGCTTGCTGAAGATATGTTCCCAGCCATGTCTTTAGCTTTTACAGAGAATGTATAAGCAGTATTAGCGCTTAGTCCAGATACAGCGTAAGATGTTCCTGTTACCGTGGCTTTTAAAGTGCTTCCTTGATATACATCATAGCCAGTAACTGCTACATTATCAGTAGAGGCTGTCCAAGATAAATTAGTAGTTGTAGTGGTTGTTCCTGAAGCTGCTAAATTAGTCGGTACGGTAGGTGCGGTGTTGTCTGCAGTGCCCGCGATAATGTTTACAGAATAGTCTTCAACTTCTCCGTAAGAAAAAGATTCGCAACTGCTAGGAATTCCATTGTATTTCATTGAAACCCTCATCCTTGTGGAACCTGTATTTGTTGATGTTGGAATTGTGAATGACCCAGAAACTGGAGTTGTTTTAGAAGCAGCTTTGCTCCATACTAACTCACCCGCATCATCAAAATCACTATCTCCATTTAAATCAATCCAAACGGCATATCCTTCTGAATAGGAAGTTCCTGTCCAAGTAGGTGTAACTGTAATTGTGCTTGCGCTTCCTTTGGTAATATTTGTTGTAATACTTGTAAAGTCGCTATATCCATTACCTCCGGTAGAAGTATTGTTGATAGTTCCTAATTGAACTTTCCCAATATATTCATCAGCAACGCTATTTCCTTTCGAAGCACAAAATGTTGCGGTTACAGCTCCGGTAGTTACATTTACTGCATTACTTGCCGCTGATAAATTTCCTACAGCATCTTTTGCTTTCACTGTAAAAGTGTATGTAGTGCTAGAAGTTAATCCTGTTACTGTATAGCTAGTTCCAGTTGCAGTAGCCACTAGAGTTGAACCATTATAAACATTGTAACCAGTTACAGCTACATTATCTGTTGACGCTGTCCAAGTTAAATTTGTTGATGATGATGTCGTTCCAGCAGCTGCCAGGCTTGTTGGAGTCGATGGAGCAACTGTATCTGAAGAACCTGCATATGCAGAGCCCACACCTACTGCGTAAAACGCGTTGGTGGTTGCTATAACTTCTGCTGATCCAGCGCCGTATAAATCTGTTGCGGCTTGGATTCCGTAAGTTCTTGCATTTGCGTAAGTTGAATTAGCTGATAAATAAACACTTTCTAGACGATAAGCAATTTTAGCTGCTTTGTCAATCGTAATTCCCGTGACGTTATAAGAGCTTCCCACATCATTTGTTCCAGATTTACCGATAGATAAAATATAGAACCAGTGATTTAACACACCACTGTTTGTGTGAACGCCACAGTTGTCATTAAGTTGATTAGGCACACAGGTCATTGATATCCAGTTTGTTCCCCCATAAGTGTCAGGTTGGCCTTCTGCTTTAGGGTTGCTCATAGATCTTAAAGCTTCATGACCGGCTCTTCTTTCTATATCTTCACCTATTAACCATGTAGATTTTGTAGGTGCTGCATAATATTCAACACAAGCTCCCCAAATATCAGAGAATGCCTCGTTCATTGCTCCTGACTCTTTTTGATAAGCTAAGTTTGCTGTTTTTTCGCATACTGCATGTCCTATTTCATGAGCTGCAACATCTATTGAAGTTAAAACATCAAAGTAAGTTCCACTTCCGTCACCATAAGTCATTACGCTACCGTTCCAGTAGGCATTGTCATAATCTTTGTCATAATGTACATAACTTTTTATAGCAGCACCAGCATTGTCATAACTGTTTCTTCCATGCACAGTAGACCAATAGTCATATGTTTTTTCCGCTCCCCAATGAGCGTCTAGGGCTCCATTGTCTTTGTTGGCATTGTCAAATTCTGCAGCCGTCCAATTATTATCAGCATCCGTAAAAGTAACGGCAGAATTGTAGTTCGTTCCTTGTTTCATGTTATAAGTCTGAATACCGTTACCACGTGTAGCATCAGATAGTATATAGGAGGAACTACTTAGGGAAGTTTGAATCGACTGTGTTCCGCTATAACGGGTAGCTGCATTTGCGGATACAAAAAGCGCTTTGGCAGATTTTGTATTTGCGTCAGCAGTTTTAGTGGAGTTCCCATGACTGTATTTGTCAAGATGTTTAATGGTGGCATTATAATATAAAGCGGCACCGGTTTCAGCGTCAATGAACAGATCACCGCGACTTACTGGACTTATTGCATAAATATCAAATTTGTAAGCTAATCGAACCTCTTGGCTATTTGTTTTTGCTCCTTGGTCTTTCATCGAAGGAAGAAAAACTAATTCTCCTTTTGGTTTTTCGTAACCAATTTTGGCGGCATTTTCAGGATTTTCCCAGAGATATTGTGAAGCTCCGATTTGTTTAATCGCTTTTTGTAATGCAACTTCTCTAGAGATAGTAGGTGTTGTTTCCTTGTTTTTAATATCGTAGTATTCACCACTCATAGACGTTAATTTTCCGTTTTTAGAATGAAGAGAGTAAGTTGCGTATTCTACCTTTATTCCCTGATGATATAATTGAAATTTTTCGTGTGAATAGCCAGATTGATCGGATTCTAATTTAACTTTAGCGAATTTAGAATTGTCCTTTAAGTTTAATTGCTCTTTGAATGTTTTTAGATAGTCGCTTGTTTTGTAAGTTGAGTTGTCATTAAACAGAATTAATGTAGGTTTTCCGTTTTCATCCGTTATCTTTTGTCTTACATTTTTGTCAGCTTCTTGTGCGCTAGTTTTTACTGCGAGTAATGAAATTGCAGTAAGTAACGTGATTTTTCCCAGTAGTTTGTTTTTCATTTTTTTGAGGTTTATTATTGGTATTTGTTAAAATCGAAATCTAAATTTAACATAAAATATATATAATAATGTTAATTATGGATTTATTTTCGAATTATTTTATTGCTATGGTCAAAAAAAATGAGATAAATGTAATTTAATCAAGGGTTTAGGTGTGCGCATTTTTTGTAAAAAAATGGTAGTAAAATATAATTGTTGAGCAAGTGTTGATAAGAAGAAAGAAATTCATTAATGGGGGTATATCTTTTAGCAATTCTTACAATAATGTTGTAGGAAACAGGTATTGTGGATATCTAAGGGTAGTTATAGTAATCTACTGCACGTAAAAAAGGCCCTCCACATGAATACTAGGTTTTTTCTTAATAGGTGTGCAGTGGTTTCTAGCGTAAAGGAACAAATTGCATTAAGTATCGTGATTTTTACAAATAATGTTGTTTTTATTTTTTGGGCTAGATCAGATTAATCCGTAGTAAAATAAGATTAAGCTTTATGATCTAACGCAAAGAATAATCACGCACATGGCCGTTATCTTTTCAAAGATTTTTTAAAGGTGGTTATTTTATTGAAATTATTAGGACCAGTATTTTGTTGATATATCCAAAAAAAATGCATCCAGATTAGTGATGCATTTAGTGTATCAGCCTATGTTTTTAATATCATTTAATCACCATCTCGAGAAAATCTCCTTCAATAATTAACTCCACTTCAGTTGAAGCGATAATATGTTTTACAGAAACTCCTGGAGCTTGTTATTTATTTTTTTCAACCCATTAAAAGAATATATTTCTACATGTATCTACAAGAGGGATTATTTCTTTTGAACAAAAATTAGATTTCTTTCAATACTTGTTGTTTTATTTAAATTATCTTCTAAATTCATGGCTAACTCTTTTAAGTTTTCTAAAACTATTATTTTTTCACTTTGAGCATGCAGTATCACATAATCTCTTAAGCCTTCAAGATATTTTATTTCGTCAAAATAAATCTTAATCCACCGACTGTTTTTTTTAACAAAGAAAAACTAATTTTCTTTTCTCGGTTGAGGTAGTCGAATTTCCTGAATTAGGCGTGGTAGACGTTCGCAATTCACGATTAAATAGTTCTAAGTTTTCATTATTACAAATAAGAAAGGGAATGATTTCTTAGATAATTTGTAGAATAAAAAATTAATTGAAAAAGGCTGTCCAAAACGGACAGTCTTTTTTTTCTTAAAAACGACGCTTTACCCCCTTAAAGGAGGGGGTGTTTATTGAAAAACAGATAAATAATTTATAGGTGGCCTATTAAAAAAACCTGTTTATAAAAAGTAAATACAAATTGTAATGAAGCTTAACTTTTTCTTATAATCCTTGTTAAAACAAACCTTTATAATTAAATTTGATTTTATGCAAGGCAACTCAGTTAAACTAATCTTCATTTTTTTGACATCCACTTTTTCATTATTTTGGATAAGTGAGAAGTTAACTATTTTCCTTGAAAATGAAAAACACGATTATTTTGAAGTTAGCGAAAAAGACGAAGTTGAAGCTGATGTAAAAACCCTATTCATAGACCAAATTAAACTTTTTGATTTGGATTCTTCTGCTTTATTTGATTCACAAAAAATCAATTCATTTCATTCTTTTAATGTTAAGAAATTCAGTTTTAAAAACCTTACCCCTCCTCCCGAGCTAGTATAATTACTTTATATCAAAGCTTTGTTATGAAAGCAATATTGAATTTATTATAAAATCAGCTGCAATTTTTACTGTGGTCACAAAAACTTAAATACGAATGAAAAATATATTAGTTGTAATAGCGGTATTGTTTGCGGCACCATTGTTTGCGCAAACACACGAAATCATTAAACACAATGGCGAAAAATTAGAAGTAAACTATATAAAAACGGATAACAACATAGTTTATTATGCACTTCCAAATAGTATGGAGGAACACAAAATAAGCCGTTATGCTGTAGCGAAATTAAATGAAAAAGCCAATAACAATTCTAAAACTGTTTCTGAAAAGATAATCTTGGAAGATAATTTTGATTACAAAAAAGTAGTTGTGTTAAAAGGATCAGAGATAATTGGTTTAACAAAATCTGAAAATTTGAAGGGACATCATTCAATTGCCAAAGGTGAAACAAGGTGGTCCTTAGCCCAAAGAGGTGAAAGACAATTAAAACAAAATGCTGCGAAAAAAGGCTATCAATTTATTGTAATAACGTCTAATAAAAAAGATAATCTTACCGCTATTGCTTATGTTTATTAAGTTTAAACTTAAAGTTTTTTTTGAGAAGGCCATCCACAAAAAGAATGGCCTTCTCTTTAGATATAAATTACAAATCTAAACAGAGATGTAAGGATTGCCCTTAAGTTGCAATATTTTTTCTAATAGTATTAAATCCGCATCTCTGGAATATCCCCTTCAATAATTAACTCAGCTTCGGTCGAAGTGATAATGTGTTCAACTGAAACTCCTGGAGCACGTTCGAGTAATTTAAATCCTTTTGGTGTCACTTCTAAAACTGCTAATTCAGTTACTATTTTTTTTACACAACCAACACCTGTCAATGGTAGGCTACATTTTCTTAGAATTTTAGATTCACCCGCTTTATTCACGTGCATCATGGCCACGATAATGTTTTCGGCAGAAGCGACTAAATCCATAGCGCCGCCCATTCCTTTGACCATTTTACCAGGTATCTTCCAGTTAGCGATGTCGCCGTTTTCCGCTACTTCCATAGCTCCCAGAATTGTTAAGTCTACGTGCTGTCCGCGAATCATTCCAAAACTCAAAGCGGAATCAAAGAAACTTGCACCTGCTAAGGTGGTTATAGTTTGTTTTCCAGCGTTGATAATGTCGGCTTCTTCTTCTCCTTCAAAAGGGAATGATCCCATTCCTAGAACTCCATTTTCACTTTGAAATTCGACGTCGATTCCCTTTGGGATATAATTTGCTACCAATGTTGGTATCCCAATCCCCAAATTAACAAAATAACGGTCTTTTAATTCTTGTGCGATTCGTTTCGCTATTCCAATTTTATCAAGTGCCATAATTAGTCTCTTTTTCTGGTTGTACGTTGTTCGATTCTTTTCTCATATACTTTTCCCTGAAAGATACGTTGCACGAATATTCCGGGAATATGAACTTGATTTGGGTCGAGTGATCCAGCTTCTACTAGTTCTTCCACTTCGGCAACAGTTATTTTGGCAGCGCCAGCCATTGAAGGATTAAAATTGCGCGCGGTTCCTTTAAATATTAAATTACCAGCCGTATCTCCTTTCCAGGCTTTCACAATGGCAAAATCGGCATTGAAGGCATGCTCCATGACATGCATTTTTCCATTGAATTCTCGTACTTCTTTGCCTTCGGCCACTTCTGTTCCGTAACCTGCAGGTGTATAAAAGGCGGGAATGCCTGCCTGAGCCGAACGACATCTCTCAGCTAATGTACCCTGTGGAATCAACTCGACATCCAATTCTCCGGAAAGCATTTGGCGTTCAAATTCCGCATTTTCCCCCACGTAGGAAGAGACCATTTTTTTAATTTGTCTTTTGTGCAATAGCAAACCTAGACCAAAATCATCGACACCGGCATTATTTGAAATACAAGTCAGATTGTTTGTTGCTTTTTTTACTAGCTCCGCGATTGAGTTCTCTGGAATACCGCATAGTCCGAAACCACCTAACATAATGGTCATTCCGTTTTCTAAACCTTGAAGTGCTTCTTGAACGGTATTTACTTTCTTATTAATCATATAATTTGTTTCTAATGCTGTAATTAATAGTGCTTATCTAGCCCAGATAGTAGTGTTCTCCTTTATGGTTGGGTTTCAACTATCGCAGCTATAGCGTATAGCTGAAAATAGCTCCTAAGTCTTTTTAAAACTCGAATTCATCTGTATTTTGGACGGACGTAGTATCTTTTGCTTTTGGAGCAGAATAACAATCCACTTTTATAGTGAGATTTGCTGGTCTTTCAAATTCTTCTTTAGACACTTTAAGTTCTGAATCTGCATAACAAAGCTTCATGAAATAAGCCCAAACTGGCAATGCGGCAGTAGCCCCTTGTCCGTAAGTAATGCTCTTGAACCTCGCTGAACGATCTTCATTACCTACCCAAACCCCTGTAACAAGATTTGGAACCATTCCCATGAACCAACCATCAGATTGGTTTTGAGTAGTACCTGTTTTACCAGCAATAGGGTTTGTAAATTTATACGGATATCCTGTAATTCTATTGTATCCATAGCCACCACCTTCAGTTCTTAACCTATTTCCGGAGCCGCCTTCGGTTACTCCTTCCAGTAATTTAATAATGGCAAATGCGATGTCCTTATTTAAAACATCGTGGGATTCTGGAATTGGTTCATAAATAATCACTCCGCCTTTATCTTCGATTCGAGTTAAAAACTGTGGTTTGATATAAACACCTTGATTGGCAAATGTACCATATGCTGCAACCATATCCTCAACAGTTATATCTACAGCTCCTAATGCTATAGATGCTTGTGTTGGGATTTCAGATTTTACTCCTAATTTATGTGTCAATTTAACTACTGCCTCAGGACCTACTTTATCCATCAATTTTGCAGATATTGTATTTATTGAATTAGCTAACGCTTTTTTCAAGGTCACCATTCCTATGTATTTGTTGTTGGAGTTTCGAGGGCTCCAGTCTTCTGTTGCGTGATGGCGTCCTGCCGGCATCGTGAAGGGAGCATCTATGATAGAATCACAAGGAGACATGTTTAGTTGCTCTATTGCAGTTGCATAAACAAAAGGCTTGAATGTTGATCCAACCTGTCTAGCACCTTGGCCTACGTGGTCATATTGGAAGTATTTGTAATTGATTCCACCTACCCATGCTTTTATGTTTCCTGTTTGTGGTTCCATAGCCATTAAACCAGATTGCAAGAAGTGTTTGTAATAACGAATGGAATCTATGGGTGTCATGATTGTGTCTTTCTCACCTTTCCAAGTGAAGACGGTCATTTTTGTTTTTACGCTGAATGATTTTATGATTTCTTCTTCTGTTTTATCAAGAGATTTTAAAACATTCCATCTGTTTGATGATTTCATCGCGCGGTTTAAGATACGATTCGTTTCGGCAGTGGAGATGTTTACAAAAGGCGCGTTTTTATTGTTTTTAGCCTGAATGAAAAACTCTTGTTGAAGGTTTGCCATATGGGCAGAAACTGCCTCTTCCGCATGTAATTGCATCCGAGAGTCTATCGTAGTGTATATTTTGAGTCCGTCTCTATAGATGTCGTAATCTGAACCGTCCGGTTTTTTGTTGTCATCAACCCACTTTTTCATGTAATCGCGTAGATACTCTCTAAAATAAGTTGCTGTTCCTTCGCGGTGACTTTCCAGTTTGAAACTTAATGCTATGGGTAAGCTTTGTAGTCTTAATTTTTGCGCTTCAGTGATCATGTTCTCTTTCTCCATTTGAGAAAGGACAACGTTTCTGCGGTTTTTTACTCCTTGGGGGTTTCTTATTGGATTATACAACGCTGAGTTTTTGAACATTCCAACTAAGATTGCAGATTCATCTATTGTAAGATTTTTGGGTTCTTTCGAAAAATAGGTTTGAGCCGCTGAGCTCACTCCAACAGAAAAATTCCCAAAATCATATATATTGCAATACATGGCTAATATTTCATTTTTGGTGTATTGCCTTTCTAATCGAATCGCAATAATCCATTCTTTTACTTTTTGTACAATTCTAAAGGGCAAAAATTTGGATCCCTCTCCGTGAAATAATTGTTTTGCTAATTGTTGTGTCAAGGTACTTGCTCCCCCACTACCTCCTAAGCTTGCAATAGCTCTCAAAGTACCTCTTCCATCAATACCGGAATGTTCATAAAATCTTGCGTCTTCGGTAGCTACCAATGCTTGAACAAGATTTTTTGGTAAATCTGAATATTTTAACTGGGATCTGTTTTTTTGAAAATATTTACCTATCACTACTCCGTCAGAAGAGATTACTTCAGTGGCTAAATTTGAGTCTGGGTTTTCCAAATCCTCAAACGAAGGCATCGGTCCCAAAAGTCCCCATGACGCAAACAAGAAAAATAGCACAACTGTACCCATTCCGTAAAAGAAAATCCTCCAAAATGTTTTAGTATAATACTTAAAGTCTTTATCGACAGTATTAACATTTTTATTGTTTTGTTTCGTAGCCATAAATACTTCTATTCTATTTTTTCTATTCTCAAACCTATATCTGTGATCCCCTCTAACAGAGTCACTCCGGGCACTTTGCCGGTTTCCCTGACAGCCTGTTTGATACTAACTTTGTATTTCCCTCTGAACCTCACATTTTCTTTGTAAAACAATTTACTTTCTTTAATGTCGGTAAACCCTTCTCCAAGTAATGCGCCGTCTGGGCTTGCCATTTGGTACTCTAAGGTGTCTACTTTAGTATATCCATTCGGTTTTTCTAAGGATACGATTAAAAACAGATTGTTGTATTGGTAATTGTTATTGTCTCTTAAATTTATAAATAAATTATAGCGTTTTGTAGAGTCTAAAATTGGTAAATCGAAAGTGATAATACTGTCTTTATGCCAAGCGCTTCCTACAGTTTTATATTCGTCAAAAACCCTTTGCTTATCACATGAATAAAATAGAATCACAGTCAGAAGAATAAAAAAGCTATTTTTTAGTCTCATTTTTTGTGATAATTATAGGTTTTCTTGCTTCCGTTGGTTTTTTTTCGTTCGGTGCTGAAGAGTTGTTATTTGAAGGTTTTTTGCTATTTGCAACAATTACATTTTCACCTGCTGGTCTCGGTTTTTTGCTTGGTTTTTTCCTTTTTTTAGGTTGGTCAAAACGGGTTAAACTTTCCTGTCCCATCGCGTTATTAAAATCTTTTTCTCTTTCAACAACGATTTCAATAGCAAAATCTTCTAATGAAGAAACCTTGTTTTTCAGCTTGTTTTCAGCAATGATTTCGTTTACTTTTTCTATTTTTAATACATGCCAATTGGCAAAATTATTGGTGTAAGCAAACCACATTAAACCTTTAAAAATATCTTGTTTTTGACAAATTGCATCCCCTTTCTCGGTAACTAACTTTGTTTCGAAATCAGGAAAACCTTTCAATGCATCCATATAAGTATCTAACTCATAATTCAAACAGCATTTTAACTTTCCGCATTGTCCTGCCAGTTTTTGTGGGTTCAACGAAAGTTGTTGGTACCGCGCTGCGGAAGTATTTACACTTCTAAAATCCGTTAACCAGGTAGAGCAACATAGCTCTCTTCCGCAAGAACCAATTCCTCCTAAACGAGCGGCCTCTTGACGGAAACCAACTTGTTTCATTTCAACTCTAGTGCTGAATTCTTTGGCAAAATCCTTAATCAAAAGTCTAAAATCGACCCTATCATTGGCGGTATAATAAAAAGTCGCTTTTGATCCGTCTCCTTGAAATTCAATGTCGGAAATTTTCATTTCCAGTTTTTGGGCGATTGCTAGTTCACGAGCACGAACTTTCATTGGTTCTTCTTTCTCTCGTGCGGCAGACCAAATATCAATATCTTTTTGAGATGCTTTTCTATATATTTTAGGAACTTCTTTACTATCAGGACTAACCCCTTTTTTCTTCATCTGAATTTTAACCAATTCGCCTGTTAAGGTAACAATTCCAATATCGTGACCTGGAGATGCAACAGTGGCGACGATGTCCCCCATGCTTAGAGTCAATTTTTCAGTATTGCGGTAAAATTCTTTTCTACCGTTCTTGAAACGAACCTCGACACAGTCAAAAGGAGCTTGGCCAGTGGGCAAAGTCATGTTAGAAAGCCAATCGAAAACAGTCAATTTATTGCAGCTATCGGTGCCGCAAGTTCCATTATTTTTACAACCCTTTGGTGAGCCACCATCAGAAGTTGAACAACTTGTACATGCCATAATTTTATATATAGTGTTGTGATAAACACAACTTATGTTCTTAAAATGATTAATTGGTAAAGATAGCATTTTTTAAGTGTGTGTGACAACCATAGAAAACGCGAATGATTTACGGATATTTAATAAGAAAAACCTATTTCAAACGAATGAAATAGGCTTTTGTAAACTAGGGATGTAATTAAAATTTAGTCTAAAACTTTATATAATTTATCAGATAATCGAATTCTGAAAGGCAATTTAAAAGTGCAAGTATCTCCGGCGATAGCATTGTCAGCAGCAGTATCGTTAATAAACATTTCTGTAATTGTTATTTTTTGTTCACCTGTGGTTGTGCCTTTTACAAGAACGGTATCTCCAATGTGAAGTTCGTTGTCTTCAATTAAGAATTGACCAACACTTGGTTTTGGGAAAAAGTGGGTTCCTTTACCGATATATTGTTTTTTTACCTTCACTTCTTTTTTGGTAGCCATTTTAGGTGTTTCGGCGACAAATATTCCTTGACTTTCTTTATTGTTTTTGAAAATCAACACGTCTGATCTTCCTTTTTTAAATACTTTATTTCCACTGTTGATGCCTCTTCGAGTTGCTTTTTGCTCTTCTTTTGGTAAGTGAATCACACTAACACAGTCTAGTGAACAACAACCTTCCATCTGCTGAGCACAATAGTCACATTGGATAAAAAGTAAATGGCAGCCATCGTTTACACAATTCGTGTGCACATCGCAAGCCGCCCCGCATTGATGGCATTGCGAAACGATATCGTCAGTAATTCTTTCGCCTAAGCGGTTGTCAAACACAAAATTTTTCCCTATAAATTTACTCTGTAAACCTTCTTCTTTAATTTGTCGTGTATATTCAATAACCCCGCCTTCCAGTTGGTAAACATTTTCAAAACCTTTGTGTTTAAAATAGGCGGATGCTTTCTCACAACGAAGACCTCCAGTGCAATACATCAAGAGTTTTTTGTCGCTTTTGTGTGCTGCTAGTTGTTCTTCAATAATAGGTAAGCTTTCGCGAAAGGTATTTACATCGGGCTTAATTGCATTGCTGAAATAACCAATTTCGCTTTCGTAGTGGTTACGCATGTCGACCACGATGGTATTGGGGTCTTCTAGTAATTCGTTGAATTCTTTTGCTTTCAGGTGAATCCCGATGTTTGTTACATCAAAAGTTTTATCGACTAATCCGTCAGCAACAATTTTGTCACGGACTTTTACAGTGAGTTTTAAGAAGGAGTGATCATCTTGCTCCACTGCAATATTCAAACGGATCCCTTTCATGTAACCGTACATTTCAATACTGTCTTTGAAAGCGTAGAAATTAGCTGCAGGAAGAGACAGTTGGGCGTTGATCCCCTCGTGGGCGACATAAATGCGACCAAGAACCTCAAGGGGGTCCCAAGCTAGGAATAAATCGTTACGGAATTGTGTGGGGTCTGCAATTTGCGCATAAGCATAGAAAGACAAAGTAAGTCTTTGTTTTCCGGCATCATCAATCATGATGGCTCTTTCTTCTGCGCTTAAAGTGTTATACAGTTGCATGCTATAAACGGTTTAAGTGTGAAAAATCATTTTTGCAAAAGTAGACAAAAAGGTTCAGAGAGGCAAAGTTGTAAAAGTAACTAAGAATCGATACGGTCTCATTAGTCAAACTAAATAGTTTGAGAAGTACTTTAAAAATTTTCAGGAGCTTTTTTCCAGCTGTTTACTATATCTTTTATGCCAAACCCGGCATAAAAGGATGCCGCTTCCATCTGGGCTATAGAGAAGGAGTAAGCTGTAATTGTATTTATGTTAATCTTACTTATTGTTGTTAACTACATTCTCAGGAAGTATCTGGGAAAGTTCTTTTAACCTTCCTTGTTCGCACAATTTTGGTGAATCTTTTAAGGCTGTTCCCCAAGGCGCTTCATAATTGATATAGTCCTGAAAAGTTAGGCCATCGATTACTCTTGTGTTAAAAGCAGCTCTAAAGCGAACTCCGTCATCATGCGTTCGATAATTGTAGGCTAAATAGTCAATCTTATGTGTTTCTTTGTTTATCCAATAATGAAATTCATCATCAAAATCTTTTCCTCCACCAGCTTGACCAAAAGTAACTCCCACAATAGCGTATTGCTTTTCTTTGATTGTAGTTTCTTCAATGAATTTTTTATGTACCGAAGCGTCTTGAAGTTTGTACGGCAGTGTAGCAAAATAAATTACAGAGTTCAACGACTCCCGGTATTTGTCCGCATCCTCTTTAGTTAGTGTTATTTGTTAAGTATTGATATATCTTTTAAAGTTATTGTTAGTCATAAAATCTTTAAATATAGAATCGCCTTTTTTATAATCAGATATGTATTCGTAATTGTTTCCGTCGTTTTTAAAACGATACTTTTTATATCTAAACACAAATGAATAATCAGCCTTGTTGTATAGGTTACCCCCGTGAGCTTCAATTGCTTCATTGATCAAAGAATCAGCTTTTGAGATTTGTTTTTCTGCGACAGCTGTATCGTTTTTCACTATAAATTCCTTACCGCCCTTTTTTTTATTACAAGACATTACAAAAGCGGCTAAAACACAAAGAGTAATTACAGTTTTTTTTCATTTTTTAAAAGTACCAAATTTTAGAAGGAACAAAGGCTATGGATTGTATTTTTTAACTTAGATAGCTGTTTTCGATAGATCTAAAGAAGTAATTTATTTTATTTTACTAGGGTTGCTAGTAGTGGTAATAAAAAGCTGATTAACGAATTTTTCTGGTCAATAAAGCAATAAATAAACAGGAAAGAATTCTCTTATTTCCATATAAAGATTTATCTTTGCCTATCGGTAAAGTAGAGTATTAAAAAGTGCTTTATATCGGAACTAATTTTTTATTAAACTATTATTATAAAGTACAAGAATTCCTTAAATTAAATTCATATGAGTAAGTTAAATTTATTACAAAAAGAGAACAGTGCTGTTCACCAAGATGTGCTTGTTGCAAATCAAAATTATTCAGAAAGCTTTGGAGAAAAAGCTAATTTGGCGATGCCCCCAGCAAGGAAATTTGCTATTTTGACTTGTATGGATGCTCGATTAGATCCCGCAAAATATGCTGGACTTGCAGAAGGTGATGCGCATGTTATTCGTAATGCAGGAGGAAGAGCCAGCGATGACGCGATTCGTTCTTTAATTATTTCCAATAAATTATTAGGTACTGCAGAATGGTTTGTCATTCATCATACTGATTGTGGAATGGAGACTTTTACAGACGATATTATCAGAGATTTATTATCGACTAGCCTTTCTACCGCGACAGTTGATGCAGATGGATGGAGAAACATTACTGAAGAGGGTGGGTCTGATGAAGCCAATAATATTTCATTTTTGACAATTAGTAATCAATCAGCAAGTATCGTTGAAGATGTACGTAGAATAAAAAACCATGCTTTAGTTCCATCACATATTCCAGTTTATGGTTATATCTTAGATGTAAAAAGCGGAAAATTAATTGAAATTCCAGAGGCTACTCTTATTGGTAAAGCAAGTTAGGTTTGAGCTCTTTATATTATATTCTAAAAATAGAATAAAAAAATAGCCCCGTGATTACGGGGCTATTTTTATTTCTGATAAATTTGTATTAACAGTGCTCGTTGTAAGCATCTTGTAAATTCTCAGCAATCATTTCAGCTGGACGACCCTCAATATGGTGACGTTCCAACATGTGTACTAATTCGCCGTTTTTGAACAAAGCCATAGCTGGTGATGATGGAGGGAAAGGGAACATATGCTGTCTTGCAGCATCCACAGCATCTTTATCAACTCCTGCAAAAACAGTGATTAAATGATCTGGTTTTTTTGCTCCTTCTAAACTCATTTTAGCTCCTGGACGTGCATTTCTTGCAGCGCAACCACATACAGAGTTAACTACAACTAGAGTCGTACCTTCTGCTTTCATCGCGTTTTCAACTGCTTCTGCACTATGTAAATCTTGAAAACCTGCAGCTGTTAATTCAGCTTGCATTGGGGTTACCATATCTTGTGGATACATATCTTTTATATTTTTAATTTGTATTATTTTGTAAGCAAAGTTACGAAGTTTAGTAATAAGTCCTTGGTTAGAATTATAAAGTTTTGTTATAGTTCAATAGTTATTTTTCGGGTTATTCGTAAATTAGATTCCAATCAAAAAAATAAAGTTAAAACACTAAAAATAGCGCATGCTTCTGGCTATAGCCTTGATGAAAAGAAGTTGAGGGCATCTTGATATAACTTGAAGATCTTCAAAATAAGAGGTCTCTTCATCTAAGAATTTAAAAACTAATGTAGGATCCCCTTTTTTGAATATGGATGAAAATATTCGTGCACCTAATTCGTTGTGTTTGTCTAAGATGTTCAATAATAGCAAATCATAAAACCAAAACTTAGTTTTCGTATGAAACTCTTTTAACTCCCGATCTTGCTGAAGAAAAGCGACTAATTGGGATGACTTCTTATCAGAGTTTTTGAAAGTATAACCTGTACTTGCTTTAGTCCACCCGCCAGCGGTTCCTATATTCAGGACGCGCTTGGTAGTTTTGTTCCAGAAAGGATAGCAGGTCATGGGAATACTACCTTTTTCTTTTTCGATTATTTCGAAATTTTGAATGCCTAGTTTTTCAATGTATTGCTTAATCTCCTGTTCGTATTCCTCTTTGGTCAAAAGCTGGTGTGAAAACAATGTATATTCCAATAAAGCTTCGGTGGTTGAAGTTGGCAGCACATACATAAAGCGAGTATTGCCTTTTTGTTCAACTGAAAAATCCATAAAAGTAGCTTGGTCTGGATTGAAGACAGGTTCTTTACTTTTTATAAACCAACCTATAAAATGTTGTTGTAAAACGGGGTATTTAGTTTGATTTTCTACTCCCTCTTTGTCGTAAATACTATTGAAAATGGTATCACAGGTATAGCTATCTGTTTCAGTGGCGACATAAGCATGATTTTCTAATTCATTGATATCCGTTACTTTTTGATTGACATAACTGATGTTTTTTTCATGTAAAATAAAATCAAAAACTTGATTGTAAAAATCTAATCCTTGAACCATGTTGTATTGATAGGGTTGCAAATCTAAGTTTCGCTTAAAATCAGCGTTGGCGAAAAGTGCTGAATCCCATTTTTTGGAAATGGATGGTTCCCAGTCGCCTTTTTCTATTTGCCAAAAACACCAAGTACGATCATTAGTTTTTTTTTGGTTTTCATCTAATAATAAAATAGTCTTTTCCTTAAACTTCCCAGATTTAGCCATTTTATAGACTGTCATTAAAGCGGCTAATCCGCTGCCCGTGAAAATGTAATGGTAGTGTTTCATATTAGTTTTAGAAATTCTTATCAAAAATAGGGAATTAATTTATTTTTTCAAGGATAGAAATAAGGTCTTTCGTTTTTAAATAAGACTGTCGTTGGAATATAATTGAATAATTGCGATCTATTATAGTGATGGTCGGATAAGTTAGCTGATTATCTACAATAGATAAGGCAGTGGCCAATTCGTGGAGGCCGGTTTTTGGTCCCGTTGGTTTGAATTTAAAGGTGTGGTTGTTGAACGCGACATCATTCCTATTTTCGGCGTCTAATAGAATGAAATAGAAATGTTCATTCAATAGGCTAATAACTGCTGGGTTTTTAAAAGTAATATTTTTCATCATCGTACAGTATTTACACCAGGAAGTATGGATAAAAACAACAATGGGCTTGGGGTTTTCTACGGATAACTTTTCCGCCTCTTCAAAGGAATAGGCTTTCAATTGGGCAAAACCGGATGGAACTGTTAGCATGAAGAAGAAAAGTATAAGGGCTAATTTATTTTTCATTACTTTTTTCTGGTTACTTTTTGATGTATAATGTTCGTCAGTTTGAGTGATTCGCCGTGGCGACGGGTATCGAGAGCAAGATAATTATTTTTAAAAGGGTTCTCAGTACATTTTTGTTCCGTCTCGCTACATAAAAATACTTGGACTGAGCTTTTTTCAATTGTAAATTTGTGATTGTAGCATTCGTTAAGGTTTATATTAAAAAATGAAGATCCTTTCTCTGCAATAAAAGAATCGATCTTTCTTAGTAGTTAAAAAACAACTAATTATAATAGCTCCTCTAAATAATTATTGGACTTATTTTTTTCGAAAATTATTTCAAAGTATAACGCAACCCAAAAAAGCTCCGTATGCCTTGGTTGGGTCCGTAAACGTAGCCAGGGTCAAAAGTTAAAGCATATGGGTTATCGGGAGTTGCTTGTACAGTCCCATTAGTATCATATTGCACATATTTGTCAAAAGGATCGTTTGCCCTAGCAATTATAAACGGATTTCCTTTGTTGGGTGTCCAGTTCAAAATGTTTTTCACACCGCCATATAGCTCCAGATTTTTAAATTTGTTGAAAGTGAATTGTATATTTTGAATGCTCCATGTCGGGGAATATTCGCTTCGGGGATCCAAGTCACCCAAAAGCGGCAGACGCATTGGTCCATATAGATTGCCGGTATAATCAACATCTAGGAATAGCTTGTTGATGCGATAGGAAACTGCCCAGGTCGCTGATGTTTTTTCGGTAAGAATTTGTTGTGTGCTGGTATTATTTTCCGTTTTTGAAACATCCATATAGGTCGCGCCGAGAATCATTTTTACTCCATTGTTAAAAACGATGTCCATATTTGTACTTATCCCTTGTGTAACGGCAAATCCGTTTAGATTTTTATAAATAATCTGATTTGGGTTGCTGTCATAGTCTGGTATTATCGAATTACTAAAGCGGGTATACCATACAGTAGTTTCCAGCCCAATGAAGGTTCCGTTATTGGTGTATATTTTCTTCAGGTAATTCAGGTTTGCATTAAAAGAACGTTCTGGTTTCAGTTCTTCCATGACAATTACTTCACGAGAGCCCGTTAATGCCGCATGTTCTTCAGTAAAAAGATTGACTATTCTAAAGCCTGTTCCTGTGTTGAAGCGCAGGATGTTAGTGTCATTAATTTTCCATTTATAGGCTAGTCTCGGAGTGAAAATAGAGCCGTGATTATTGTTGTAATCATAGCGTGCACCCAATAAAATTTTATGCTTCTCATTAAGTTTAACTTCATCCTGAACAAACAGGCTCGGAATCCAATTGACATCTTCTTCTAAGGTGGCAGGGGTGTTGTCGTCATAATATTGATAACGCAGAGCAGTCCCAATAAGCAAATCGTGCTTGTTCAATTTTTTGTCCCAGGTCAACTGACCAAACCCGATGCGTTGTTTTGCCATATAGGGCACATCGCCATAAACCGAATTTTGATCGTGATCGGTATAGGAAAACGACAACAGCATTTTTTCGGCAATGGGTAATTCATATGCGCCCAATAATTCCCAACGTTTGGTGTAAATGCTTTCGCCGTAGACCTCAGTTCCGCCCCTGTGTTTTTTCTGCCATTGCATTTCACCACCCCAACGGTCTTCGTAAAAAAAACGTCCTGCCATCGAAAACAGTTTGTTGCTCTTTCGGTTGATATTCCATTTTTGGAATACAGAGATTCGGTCTTGCAGCGTAAGGTCGGTAAAGTTATCGTTGTTATTATCTATGGGGTTGTTGTAATGAAAGTAGTTTATGCCTGTCAATACAGTGGCGGCTTTGCCGATATTCGCTGTGAAACCTAAATCTACATTTAATTCACCCCAATCCGTAGTAAAGGCATCTGCCGAAAAAAGAGGAGCGTTTTTTGGGTTTTTAGTGATAATATTAATTAAACCGCCTACCGCTTCACTTCCGTATAAAGAGGAAGCGGGGCCTTTAACGATTTCTATTCTTTCCAAGAGGGAATTCGGAATTCCAGACAAGCCATAAACTGTGGAGAGTCCGCTTACAATTGGCATACCGTCAATGAGAACTAAAGTGTAAGGTCCTTCTAGACCATTGATGTGAATGTCTCCCGTGTTGCAAACATTACAATTTAACTGAGGCCGTACCCCATTTACGTTCTGTAAAGCTTCAAAAATATTGGCGGTTGGATTTTTCTTAAAAAAAATGGGCTTGTACACTTCTACAGGAACTGGACTTTCTAAACGGCTAACCGGTTTCATGGTTCCGGTTATCACCACTTCATTTAGGTATTTGTTTTCTTTTAAATTAAAATCAACTACTAATTCAGTACTATCTATAAGAGTGATATTTCTACTCTCAGGTCTAAAACCAGTGTAGGATGCTACAATTTCATAATTACCTGGAGCGATATTTTTTATAGAGTAATCTCCATTCTTATCGCTAATGATTGTTTTATTGGCTTTTATTAGGACAATATTGGCTTGCTGCAATGGCAATCCATCGGCAGTAATGATTCCTTTTAAACTGGATTGAGCAAAGGAAAGGCTTGTGATTACTAAGAAAAAAGATAGTATTAGGTTTTTCAAAACGTTATTTTAGATTGTGTTTAAATATAAATTTAGGCAAAGCTAAAAATTATATTTGATATAACAAAAAAACATAATTATATTTGCGTCAAATAGTTATAAAATGGGAAAATCTTTAGAAGAGGTAAATGAGTCGGTTTCTACACTAAATAAGAAATCAGTATTCCGAAAAATATTGGCCTTTTTTGGACCAGCTTACCTTATCAGTGTTGGATATATGGATCCGGGAAACTGGGCCACGGATATCGCGGGAGGAAGTCAATTTGGTTATTCCTTACTTTGGGTTTTATTGATGAGTAATATTATGGCTTTGTTATTGCAAAGTTTAAGTGCTCGGCTTGGAATTGTGACTCAACGAGATTTGGCACAAGCCTCCCGCGAAACTTATTCGCCATTTATCAATTATATTCTTTATTTCTTGGCCGAGGTGGCCATTGCTGCCTGTGACCTAGCTGAGGTTTTGGGAATGGCTATCGGAATTAATTTATTATTCGATATCCCGCTTATCGAAGGGGTCATGATAACGGTTTTGGACACTTTTTTATTGTTGTTTTTGATCAATAAAGGGATTCGTAAAATGGAGGCTTTTATAATTACTTTGGTTATGGTAATTGGGGCTTCTTTTATTTTCGAGATGATTTTTGCGCAACCAGAAATGGACAAAGTAATTTTAGGTTTAATTCCTTCGATGCCAAATGAAGCCGCCTTATATATCGCTATTGGAATTATTGGGGCTACGGTTATGCCTCATAATTTGTACCTGCATTCTTCATTAGTGCAAACTAGAAAATACGACAGAAGCAAGGCCGGAATAAAGCAGGCTTTAAAATATAATTTTATAGATTCTACAATTGCCCTTAATTTGGCCTTTCTGGTAAATGCGGCGATTTTAATTTTGGCGGCAGCCACATTTTATAAAGTGGGAATGTATCATGTGGCTGAAATTCAAGATGCACATAAATTTTTGGCTCCGCTTTTGGGAACGAAATGGGCGCCTATTTTATTTGCTGTAGCCTTGATTGCCGCGGGGCAAAGTTCAACCATAACCGGGACACTCGCCGGACAAATAATTATGGAAGGCTACTTAAATTTAAGAATCCAACCTTGGGTGCGTAGAATCATAACACGATTAATCGCCATTGTACCGGCAGTTATTGTGATTACCATTTTTGGTGAAGGCGTGACGGGAAAATTACTAATTTTGAGTCAGGTGATTTTGAGTTTGCAACTCGGCTTTGCTATCATCCCGCTAATCCATTTTGTAAGCGATAAATCAAAAATGCATGGGTTTCATATTAGTAAATTAACGCAAGTCTCCTCTTGGACCGTGGCTACAATAATTGTTCTTTTAAATGGTAAGTTAGTTTATGATGAAATTACCGGATGGCTTGAAGCTTCAGAAAATCCTATTGTACTTTGGTTGACGGTGGTTCCCCTAGCATTTAGTTTCCTAATTCTACTGCTGTACATTGTGTTCAAACCATTCGTTTCGAAATCAAACATCGATATTCATAATCATTCGCCACATAGTTTAAAGCTTAAATTTACTGAATCTGGAAGTAATATCAAAAAGAATGTTGCAGTTACTGTAGATTTTTCTGATGCTGATGAAGTGGCTCTGAATAGCGCTTTTGAATTGGGTGGAATAGCTGCAACATATACACTGATTCACGTCGTGGAAACTGTTGGAGCCATGATTTATGGCGACAACATAGATGACCACGAAACCTCAATCGATGAAAAATTATTGGAGCAATACAAAGAGATGCTTTCAGAAAAAGGGTTTACGGTAGAAACACAGCTAGGATTCGGAAAACCACATAAGGTCATTCCAGAGATCATAAATAAAGGGAAATTCGACGTTTTAGTCATGGGAACACATGGCCATACCGGGTTTAAGGATTTGATTTTTGGTACCACGGTAAATAAGTTGCGTCACAAAATTTCAATTCCGCTGTTTATAGTTAAAAATTAAAGTTAGTAGGAGCTACTTCCCGCTATGCGCTATATCTTTATCTTTTTAAAGAAAAAAGATAAAGGATGTCGCTATTATCGGGGCTAAAAAACATAAAAATGACATTATCAGAAGAAAATTACCTCAAAACTATTTACCATATCACAGTCGTTTCAAATTCTGAAGTGAGCACTAACGCCATTGCCGAAATGATGGAGACTAAAGCTTCCTCGGTAACAGATATGATAAAGAAATTGGCCGAAAAGGATTTGGTCAATTATAAAAAGTACCAAGGGGTTTCCTTAACGGATAAAGGCAAAATAGCTGCTAAAATGATAGTTAGAAAGCACCGCCTTTGGGAGGTTTTCTTAGTAGAAAAGTTAGATTTCTCTTGGGATGAGGTACATGATATAGCGGAGCAGTTGGAACATATAAAGTCAGAAAAGCTGATCAATAAATTAGATGATTTTCTAGGAAACCCTACAACTGATCCACACGGCGACCCCATCCCAAATGCAGACGGACAGATACTTAAAATTGATAAGCAATTGCTTTCTGAACTGTCCGCGAATCAAAAGGGAATTTGTGTTGGTGTGAAAGACACTTCCTCGGAATTTTTAAAATACCTAGACAAACAGAAAATCGCTTTGGGTTCTAAAATAGAAATACTAAGCAAGGAAAGTTTTGACTTGTCATTCAAAATTAATGTGGACGGCAAGGGGTTGACAATTTCAAATAAAATTGCAAGCAATCTTTTTGTAGAGACAACTTAAAATAAAACTAGCTATATTTGGACTAATAAAATGATAATCAAATGAAAAATATGCTTTTCGCAGTTATACTACTTTTTAGCTTTTCTTTATCTGCTCAAGACATTCAGGATATTAGTTATCTTAAAGTCAAGCAAAATAGTTGCATAAAAAGAAACGGGCCTTCGATAATCTTAAACTCAGCAAGTTCTGATTCGCGCTGTCCAGAAGGAGTTACATGTATTTGGGCTGGCGAGATAAAAGTAGTGGTTTCCGTATATCAAGATAAAAAATTCATCACAGAGAAAATTTTGACGATTTCTGGGAAAAATAATCTAGAAAATATAGCGTGGTTTGCTCAATATTTGCCGGTAGATAAAAGAAATGTAAAAAGTATAAGCGTTGTTCCTTATCCAAAAAAAGGATTGAAAATCAAACCAAACGACTATTACATACGCTTAGGGTATATTAAGTAAGTGGCTGATGTAGATGACTTTTCTGTGGTAAATAAGGGCAATGTTATTTTTAAAATAGTTGTAAAAACTGTTTTTTATCAGGTTTGAAACCAGTTAATTTCGGGTTTTCTTTTCGCTTTCTTCTAGAGCTGCTTCTTAGTGCCTATGTCTTTTATATTTGCTACTGCCGCAAAAACCATGTTGTCTTCGACAACTATAAGTTTACCGCTCATTAAAATCCGTTTTTTGTCTTTTGTTTCGAAATTTTCAAGTATTAATTCAGCATCAGAGGTTGACTCGCCTTTTACGGCTTTGTCTAAAAGAAGGTTTTTGGCAGGAAAAACGGCTTTTTTTCAGGGTAATATAGAGAGTACTTAGCAGACCAGCCAAGGGTGGTAGGTGTTTCGGCATCTTTTTTTACACTTATAATTTATTACGCTTTAGGGTTATACCTCATAATAGTTCGTTGATCATCTATTACAATTAAAGCATCTGGTGCTTCGTTAAATATGGTTTGCAGTTGACCTTCGCTTTCTATTAGTTTTTGTCCAGTAGCTAGTCGGTCTGTAATGTCTTTCATAATAGATTTATGTCCAGTTATCCTTTTTCCTTCCCTTAGTTGCTTGACAGTTTGCTCTACTAATTTTTGTTTTCTGGATTTAGTAATTATGGGAAATGAATCAAGCGTCTCATCTGCTCTGCGCTTAAACGGATTTAAATAGAAGTCATTCATACGGTCTCTCCATTCTGGGGAAATAAGTTCTGAAATATTTATACCAATCAGTTCTTTTTGAGTAAAACCGGTTAGTTTTTGACAAGCTGGATTAATCTAAGTAAAGTTCCCTTGGTCATTCGTAGTGTGAACGACATCAGTTGTGTTCTCTACTATGTCACGATATTTTCCTTCACTTATTAGAACCGTTTCCAGCCGTTGCTAATTCGTTTGTTCGTTCAGTCACTTTTTTTTCTAAGTCTTCATTAGTTTTATTATAAGGTTTTCTGTTTTTTTTCTTTCGGTAATATCATGAAACACGCGCACAGCTCTTGTTATTTGCCAGAGAAAATCTTTTAGAGGTCTGGCAGATATTATGACAAAATTGCCTTCTGTCTTTTGATAGTGCTGAACAAACATTTCCATAGAATCGACGTTTTCTCCTTGTAACGCTTTTACTATGGGTAGGTCTTCCGTTTTCATTATTTTTCTAGTATCGGGCCAGAAAATACAATAGGTGTCGGCTCATTTTTCTTCTGGAATATCTAGTAATCCAATGCCAATTATTTTTTTGAATGTGGGGTTATAAATAAGGAGCTTTCCGCTTTTATCAGCAGCGACCAGTACATCTCTTATGTTTTTTATAACTGATTGTAGAAGGATGTTCTGCTTACTCAGTTCTTCTTTAAATATAATCGCAGCAGGGTCTTTTTCTTCAATTTTTTGCAACATCTCATTAAACTCAATGGAAAGTGCTCTAATTTCACCCTTGCCTTCTAGATGTATTCGGATTTTATAGTCTGCTGATTCTTTTATCTTTTTGGTTAGCTCTACTAGGTTTGGTATGGCTGTTGAAATGATTTTTAATAATTATAGCTAAAGTAAACATTGTTCCATGCTGATTAAAGAGATACCCTTAATGGCCCTGAAAATATATTTAAAGGAGATCTTTGATTCAGGTAAGAAATCCATTAAACAGTTATTAATGATGTAATTACGTGAAAATCAGAGCTGATTTGTAGAATGAGGTATAGTAAAGCTATTAAAAAAAAATTAATAAGCTTGAATTCAATCCTATTAATTCTTTGGTTTTTAACGAAGATTTAGCTTATCGATTTTTTAATGGTAATCGAAATCGTCGTCACCATAATTTAGCTGATTTTTGTTTTTAGAAAAAGAATTTTATAGACAGAAAATCTAGTGTAATTCTGACTGTAATGGGAGCAGATAGAGTTATGATTGTATTTTGAATAATAAAAGAGGTTTTCATTTGAAAACCTCTTTTAAATAAGCAATATCGGCTTAAAATTTTGCGCCAATGGAAAGGTAGAATGTTTGTGCTTCACCAGGTAAGATTCCAGGTCCAGGATAACCGCTAGCTCTACGGGTTGCATACTGCTCGTTAAATACATTATTGATTCCTGCTTTGAGGTTGTAATTCCTAAGGAATTTATATTCAGTTGATAAATCAAACACATGATATTCGTCTAGTAAACCTGTTACACCATTAGCGGATGGAGCTGTGGTATTTTTTGCATCTGTGAAAACTCGACCAGACAAGCGGTATTGCATTGTGGTTGAAAATTGATTATTGCTCCATGAAAGTCCTAAATTGTGAATGTATCTCGGGGCATTTTCCACTCGGTTGCCTGAAAGGTTATTTTCGGTAATGATAGTATTTGATCCCGTTCCCGATGAAGTGAAGGTTTTAAAATCCATATAGCGACTGTCAATAAAACTCATAGAAGCAAAAAAGTCTAAGTTGGCATATTTTTTATCCATGTCGAATAATTTGGTTACGTTTAAATTGAAAAACCCTTCAATCCCTTTGTTTACTGTTTCTCCTAAGTTGGTTCTGAAAAGAAAGGTACCTTGCGAAGGATCGTTGTTTACAAATTGCGGCATCCCGCCAATACGATTGTTGTAGCTTAAATAAAACAAGCTAACATCAAAATTCAAAAAGTTTTTAAAGTTACCTCTAAATCCTAAATCAGCATTAAATCCACTGGCGTCTTTTAAGTTGGGGTCAATTACATCGGTTACTGCAGGCGGTGTTAGGTCAGAAAACAATACTGGTCTGAACGCTTGAGTAATATTAGCATACACATTAGTTGTCCTAAATTTATATTCCATTCCCAATCCAAAAAGAGCTTTATTTCTCACTAAAGTTTCTTCAGGCATAGCAATGTCGTTTCCTTGTGAAACACTAAATCTTCCTTGACCTACGGAGGTGATATGTTCATAACGAATTCCAGGTGTTACACTAAATTTTTCGGTTAATCGAAACTGGTTTTCTGCAAAAAGAGCAACATTTTCAGTTGTAAAATCTAAATCTCTAGGATAAGCACCCTCTACACTTAGATCAAAATCACTAGCAGTAGTTCCACGTCCTTGTTGTTGTCTGGTGGTGTTTGCTTTGTACAATCGGGCACCAAATGCTAAGTTTTGTTTCGTTTGTCCTAAACCATATTCTAAAACATTTCTATTTTCTATACCAAAATTTTTGTAGAAATCACGATCAACGCGGCGGTTAGCTAAGCTGTTTGTTTCTGGACTAATAGCGTCGGCAATATTTGGAGTAGCGGTGAAACCCACACTATTTCGCTCACCAACCAAACCAAATAACTTGGTGTTGGAGCTTAATTTTGACGTTATTTTTGTATCAAAATTTAATGAAAATACATTCCAAGGTGTACCAAGCCAATTACGACTACGTACTGATTGTCTAAGGTTTTTATCATATTGCGCATCAGTTAAACCGCCTGGCTGTTGCATATCATAATTCATATTAGTGTATTCTGCTGAGACTTTTGTTTTATCAGTGAAGCGATACTCGATAAATGCATGTGTGTTTCGCACTGAATACTCGTTGTTTTCTCTCCAACCGTCAGCACTTCTAGAATGATTGTATGCGTAGTAAGAGAATTTTTTAATGGTTCCTCCAATTGCATTATAGCTGCTCATCAATCCATAGCTGCCAACTGTATTTTGAGTTTCAAAAGTAAAGGCCTTTTCGGTTTCTCTTTTAAGTACATAATTTAACATCCCACCAAACTGTGGGCCAAATTGCAATGATGCACCACCACGAACCAATTCTATAGTTTCAACCGCCTCCATTGGTGGGTTGTAATAGGCTTCTGGATACCCAAAAACGTCTGAAGAAATGTCGTAGCCGTTTTGTCTTGTGTTTAGTTCCCAACTCCTATTTGGACTTAAACCTCTTACGCCAACATTGATTTGAATGCCAGAACCTTCATTTTCCCAAATGTTTACACCTGGAATGCGTGAAAAAATTTCTCTAGCATTATTAGTAGCAAAGTTTCCGTTGATACTGGAAAGCCTCACTACTTCATTTTTTTTGCCCGAAAAAAGTGTGTTGTTTTTAATCTCAGGCAAACGTTCTGGACTTTGTTTTTTAGGGTTTACTAAAACTGCTGACAATTTTGTTATCGTGTCGGTCTGTGATAAATTATCTTGTCCGTAAAACTGTATTGATACAAAAAGGACTAGAAGCGAAAAAGCAGATTTCATTTTCATTTTTATTTAGATTAATTCCATAGTACAAATGTAAAACCTTAATCTTATTTAGACAAGGTAAAAATAGCGATTGTAGGAATTTTAACTTTTGTTCATTGAATCAAAGTAGTATTTGATGATTTTAAAAGGAAATTATGTCCTTTGTTGCAGGAGAAAAGAAGCAATTTGTATGCTCAAGGGAAAGCTGCGGGTATTATTTCTCCATGTAAGGGTTCATAACTTATAAAAGACACGACTTTTTTTTGTCAATAAAAAAGAAGAAGGCATTAGGGGCTTTTCTGCCTGTATAAAATATAAAAAATCATCCGTAATGTGCCGTCATAAATAGTTGGATTAATGACAGCCACAGCCGTCGTCACCGCAACTTTTATCGGATTTTTTCTTTTTCAAAAAGAATTTTTTGATCAGAAATGCAAGTGCAATTCCTAGTGCCACAAAGGCTATAATTTCTTGAATATTCATACTGCAAAAATAAGAAAAAGCAACCGAGTGGGTTGCTTTTTAGAGTTAAACAAATGACAAAGTTTTTACAACTGTGCCATAATTCCAAAATTGATACTGAAAGGCATTCCTGGTCGCAATCCTGCAGGAACTCTTGACACGGCATACTGTTTATCCATTAAATTAACTATGTTCGACATCAGACTCACTTTTTGACTGAGGTGATATTTTGCTGATAGATCTATAATAAAATTACTGTTTACTTTGTTTTGTGAGGGAATTGCTCCAGCACCAGCTAATGTTCTGAATGCGTCTACATATTTACCACTGAGGGCAAGATTAAATTTTTCCGTTTCAAAAGCTGCTGTTAGTGCAAATTGATTTTTTGCGATGTACGGTATCTCATCTCCTTGCTCTACATTTCCCCAGATTGGGCTGTTAAAGTCACTATTTAATTTAGTGTCTGTTAGCGTATAAGTAAAAGTAAGAGGTAGTTTGTATCCCTTATCTGTACTATTCAGAATTTCACAAGTCGCCGAAAATTCAATTCCTTTAACAATTGCTGCACCTGCATTAAATAAATCACCAGTTCCGGTTCCGCCACCAGACATATTATCAGATCCTTGTAGATTAGAAAAATCATTATAATACCCAATTAATTCACCGTAAAATGCATTTTTGCGAAAGCGAAAACCAAGTTCTGAGTTGATACTACCTTCAGCATCTTCTCCTGCCTTTGCTCCTGGAGGGGAGAACCCTTTGTGAATACTTGTAAATACGTTGTAGTCTTCGTTTATTTTGTAAAGAATGCCCATTCCAGGAATCCAAACATCTATATGGTTATCTACTTTTGCTATAGTTGTTCCGGTTCTTGAAACATCATTGCTACCATAATCGATGGATTGCAAATTGATATTTTCATATCGTATTCCTGGAGAGAAAGTGAATTTGTCATAGCTAATCGTGTAAAGAATATGAGCAGCGACTGCTTCGGCTTTTGTAATTCTATTTGCGTCTGTGCCCGGAGTTCCGTTGGATGTTCTATTCATTACACCATTTTGTATAGCGTATCCGTCGACCCATTGAAAGCGATCCTCATAATCTTCGTGGTAACGAAAGCCAAAATCAAGATCATGTTTAAGTGATCCTTTTTCAAAATTATAATTCGCTAC
Organism: Porticoccaceae bacterium; assembly: GCA_047635475.1. Classification (GTDB taxonomy): domain Bacteria; phylum Bacteroidota; class Bacteroidia; order Flavobacteriales; family Flavobacteriaceae; genus Flavobacterium. Next base: position 22,769 of record JBLIKQ010000006.1, on the reverse strand, counting down.
TGATTGGATTCCTTTTGCCCCATACTTTCGGTTGTTAGCCTTAACTAATAATGCATTATCTGCAGTGTTGTTTGCGCCCGTTAAAGCCAGGTATTCTGCATTGTAAGTTGTTGGGTCAGTCAAGATAGAGTTTATTCCAACTTTTGTGGATCCTAGTTTCAAGGCATCAAGCTTATACCAGTTCCTAGCGAAGTCATTTTTGTAGGCCTTTGTTGTTATATTAAAATTTTGAGAGGGTATTATAAAATGGCTCAGCATAACTTGTTTGTGCTCTGAATCAATATAATCTTCATTAGATCCTGCATATCTTCTATAAGGGTTAGCATTGTAATCTTCTTCGGTTAGACCAAGATAGGTTTCATTAGCTAAATCCTCGCTGTATTGAACTTTGGCAGTCAACGACTGATACACTTTAGCATCGGCATCCGTGTTAACTCTAAACTTAGCTACATAATCGTTTCCTTCGAAACCAGTGTTTTTCGTACTGTTGTCAATTTTTTTAAAGCCATCAGAATTTCGGTTGTTGTACTCTAATACGTACCCAAAGTTCTTTCTTTCGTCTCCAATATTGACATATGTTCTTTTAGTATTGAAACTTCCAATGCTCGCCACAACTCTGGCTTTAAAACGGTTTGGTATTTGGGTAGAAACCATATTGATAGCTCCACCTGTGGTATAGGGACCGTATTGAATTTGACTTCCGCCTTTGAGAATTTCAAAAGCTTGCATGCGGTTTACTGTCGGGAAATAATAAGCTGCTGGCGCTGCATAAGGCGCTGGTGCGATCAGAACACCATCTTCCATCAGTGTTATTTTACTAGAACGGTCTGGACTTGTTCCTCTCATCCCAATGTTGGGTCTGAGGCCAAAACCGTCTTCTTCCTGAATATTTAAACCAGGAATAGTTCTTAGTATGCGAGAAACGTCGTCGTAATTAAAAGTTTTTAATTCTTGTGCAGATATAAAAGAAGTAGAACCTGCTTTGTTTTTAGCTTTGAATTTACTCCCGACAATGGCATCGGTACTGATAACAACTTCATTTAAATTTTTAATACTGTCTTTTTGAGTATTTGTAAGTTCCTTCTCTTGCGAAAATAAAACTGGTGCAATTAATAGTGTAGCTGCAATTATAATATTTCTCATTTTTTTTATTTAGATTAATTCTACGAAGGCAAATGTAGAACCTTAATCTTATTTAGACAAATTAAAAATAATAAAATTTCAAATTTAACTTTTGTGGAATTATATCGTGGTAAAAGTCATTATATTATTTTAAAATTTGATAGGAAATTAGTGCTACAATATAAGCAAAGCCACTCATAAAAATAAGCTGGCCTACAGGCCATTTCCAGGAATTGGTTTCCTTGCGGGTAATGGCTAAGGTGCTGGCACATTGCAAAGCAAAGGCGTAGAACAACAATAATGATATTCCTGATGCGAAGTTGAATATTTTCTTTCCCGTTACTGGGTTAATTTCGGCGGCCATTTTATTTTTTATCGTGTCTTCATTATCACTGTCACCAACACTGTATATGGTTGCTAAGGTGCCTACAAAAACCTCTCTAGCTGCAAAGGAAGTTAAAACTGCAATCCCAATTTTCCAATCATAACCCAAAGGAGAGATGGCGGGCTCAATTGTTTTTCCCATGATTCCAATATAAGAATTCTCAAGTTTATATGAGGCAACTTTGTTGTCTAACTGTAATTTTGTCAGACTTGTATTTTCAGCTTTGGTGCGTATTATTTCGTCGGCTTTATTAAACTTTTTGCCTGGTCCGTAAGATGCCATAAACCACAAAACAATCGAGATAGCCAAGATTATTTTCCCCGCACCAAAAACGAAGGCTTTAGTTTTTTCAATTACATTGATTGCTACGTTTTTAAACATCGGCAATTTGTAGTTTGGCATTTCAACAACAAAAAACGTCTTTCCTTTGATTTTTAAAATTTTATTCAAAACATGGGCGGAGAATATTGCCATTCCAAAACCTAAAAGGTACAATAGCATTAAGGTTAAGCCTTGAAGGTTGAATATACCGAGCACGCGAGTATCAGGAATAACTAACGCAATTATAATAGCATATACGGGTAGTCTGGCAGAACAAGTCGTAAATGGCGTTACCAGAATGGTAATGAGTCGTTCTTTCCAGTTTTCAATATTTCGGGTTGCCATAATGGCTGGGATAGCGCAGGCCGTTCCAGAAATCAAAGGGACAACGCTTTTTCCGGATAAACCAAATTTGCGCATTATCTTATCCATCAAGAAAACCACTCTACTCATGTAACCACTTTCTTCTAATATAGAAATGAATAAAAATAAAAAAGCAATTTGCGGAATAAAAATTAAGATTCCTCCGATACCAGGGATAATACCCTGTGAAATTAAATTCGTTAAAACACCAGCTGGTAATGAATCGTTTGCTAAGCTGCTTAATGAGGCAAAAGTGCTGTCAATGAAATCCATAGGAGCCTTTGACCAGTCAAAAATCGATTGAAAAATAATGAATAATATAGCAAAGAAAATAACATATCCCCAAACCTTGTGCGTTAATATGCGATCCAGTTTACTTCGAAAGTCCTTCGCCATGGTAGCGTCTACTTTTAGTCCTTCTTTTAGAACATCATTAATAAACTGATAGCGCTTGATAGTTTCTTTTTGCTGTAAACGTTTTAAATCCGAGTGTGATTTAGTAAAGGATCCCTGAATCTCCTTACGCTCTAAATTTAGGAAATTTACATCTTGGGTGATTACTAACCACAGTTTATATAACAACTGGTTTGGAAATGCTTTACGAAGACTGTTGAAATATTCTAAGTCAATAACCGAAGCATTCAAACACGGTTCGCTTGAAATGGATTTGTAGGTGGCGATCAATTTTTTTAACTCATCGATTCCAAAACTTTTTCGGGAGCTTATAAGTACGATTTTAGTCTTTAAACGCTCCTCTAGATATGCTATGTTTAATGTAATTCCCTTCCGTTCCATTCGGTCAGCCATATTTATGACTAAAATAGTGGGAATTTCTAAGTCTTTTATTTGTGTAAAAAGCAGTAGATTCCGTTTTAGATTCTCTACATCGGTAACTACAAGAGCTACGTCTGGATATAACTTGTCGTTTTTGTTAAGCATTAATTCGATTACAACATTTTCGTCAATCGAACTCGCGTTAAGACTATAGGTACCGGGCAGGTCTAAGATATTGGCCTTGATATTATGAGATAATTTGCAAAAACCTATTTTTTTTTCAACAGTGATTCCGGGATAATTTCCCACTTGTTGGTTCAGTCCGGTGAGCTGATTAAAAACGGAAGTTTTGCCGGTATTTGGGTTGCCTATTAAAGCGACATTGATATTTTGGTTGATCATTAAAGATTAATTTTTATTAGTTCAACTTCAATCTCTTTAGCCGTCTCAATACGAATTGCTAAATGGGAACCATTAATATCCAAGTATAAAGGATCGCCGAAAGGTGCAACTTGAAGTAACTCGACCGTATTTCCGGGTAAGCAACCCATTTCGAGAAGCTTTAATGGAACAATGTCAATATCAAAATCTTTGATAATGGCTTTCTCGCCTTTTTTAAGTGAATTTATCGTTGTTCTCAAGTCTTATTTAGATTGAATTAATATTGCAAAAGTACATATTATAATACTAAAACAGATAATAATTACCACTTTTATAACTTATTTAGCTGCAAGAAAAATGATTATGTCTTAGCATGATCTGGTAGTAACAAAGTTCTGCTAAGCGTAACTATTCGTTGCTTAAAAAATTAATATCGGTTATTAGTTTTTGGATATCCTCTTCTTTTGTGCCGTCATAAAAACCTCTAACTCTACTTTTAGCATCTACTAAGACAAAGTTTTCAGTATGAACCATATCATATAATTCGTTCGGTTTTCCCATTTTAACTGCTAGATAGGACTTTCTAGCCATCGTGTAAATTTCTTTTTTATCGCCGGTAACTAGGTTCCACTTGCTGTCATCAACTCCATTTTTAATTGCGTAGGCTTTCAAAATTGAAACGTTGTCTACTTCAGGAAAAACGGTATGTGAAAGCAACATCACTTTCGGGTTGTTGATGATTGCTTTTTGTACTTCAAATAAGTTAGCTGTCATTTTTGGACAAATAGAGCCACAGGTCGTAAAGAAGAAGTCAGCAACGTAAATCTTGCCTCGATAATCTTTTTGGGTTATTGTTTTTCCATTTTGATTCACAAAAGAAAAATCAGCTATAGTATGGTACTTGCTAATGTATTGCACAGTACTGTCAACAAGCTCTGGGTTTACGTCTGCGGGGTTATATATAGGAAGTGTCTTAGCTGGTTTTAGGGCTGTATAAAATAAGTATAATATGATTGTTGATAATAATAAAAAAACGCCAAAAAACATTCGGTATTTAATGAAAATAGACTTCATAAATTTTTTTTGCAAAAATACAAAAAAGTCAGCTGCTTTAAACTGACTTTAACAATTGATAATTCAATCGAAATTAATAAATATTAAAACTTTTATTTATAGCTTTGGTACAGTAATTAAACAACATAAAAAATGAAAATAAAGTGGAGTAAACAGTTGCTTTTTGTGATTCCTGCAATAATTGGATTGACAGAGGCTCAAGCTCAGAAGAAAGCACAGGTTAAGGAACCTGGAATTAATATTTCATACTTTGATAATAAAGTAAAACCTACTGATGATTTCTTTAGATTTGTGAATGGTACTTGGCTTGTTGAAACTGAAATTCCTAGTGACAGGACTTCTTGGGGGAGCTTTAATGAGTTACTTAAAAAGACAGATAAAGATGCTTTGGCAATTTTGAAAGAAGCTTCCAAAAATCCAAAATATAAATCAAATACGGATCAAGGAAAAGCAATTAATCTTTACAATACGATCCTAGATACCGTAGCAAGAGATAAACAAGATATTAGTCCTTTATTAGCTTATTTGGCTAAAATTGATAAAGTAAAAAATACTACTGATTTACAGCAGCTATTAGCCGAAATGGAACCTATCGGTGGGATTGGCTTTTTTGGTGTCGGAGTTGGAGCTGATAATAAAAACAGTGCTAAGAACTCGCTGAGTATTGATGTGGGAAGATTAGGATTACCTGATCAGGATTATTACTCCTCTGAAGAAAAAGACACCAAGGAAAAACGTCAAAAATATGAGCTCCATATTGCACGAATGTTGCAATTTATAGGGGAAACTCCAGAAGAGTCTAAAGTGAATGCCAGTGCCATTTTAGCTTTGGAAAGCGAAATGTCTAAACCGCGTTTAGACAGAGTAGAGCGCAGAGATGGAAGGTTGCAGTACAATCCAATGACTATAGCCGATTTGCAGAAAATGACTCCAGCAATTAATTGGAATAATTACTTTACAGAAATTGGTTTTACTAAATTGGATACCGTTATTGTTGCGCAACCTAAATACATGAGAGCGTTACAAACAATTCTTACTGAAAATAATGTTTCGGCTTGGAAAGAATATATGAAATGGAATTTGATCAACGGCTCTACTCCTTTATTATCTACAAAAATAGAAGAGGCAAACTTTGATTTTTACGGAAAAACGCTAACTGGAGCTATCAAACAAAGACCGCGCGAGGAAAAAGCATTGCAAACGGTAAACGGAACCGTAGGGGAAGCATTGGGTAAATTATATGTTGAGAAAATGTTTCCTGCCGGAGCAAAATTGAAAGCGGAGAAGATGATCCAGAATATTATTCTTGCGTATCAAAACCGAATAAATAATTTAAGTTGGATGTCTGAAGAGACTAAAACAAAGGCCATAGAAAAGCTAAATAAAATCACAATTAAAATAGGTTATCCAGACAACTGGAAAGACTATTCAAAATTAGAAATTAAAGGAATAGCTGAGGGTGGGAGCTATTATGAAAATGTAAAAAGTATAGCAAGATGGAGTTTCCAAAAAGATATTGATAAGCTCAATAAGCCAGTGGACAAGACAGAATGGTATATGTCACCGCAAACGGTAAATGCATATTACAACCCTTCTTACAATGAGATTGTTTTTCCCGCAGCTATTTTACAACCGCCTTTCTATAATTATCAAGCAGATGAAGCGGTGAATTATGGAGGTATTGGTGCTGTTATTGGACATGAAATTTCTCACGGGTTTGATGATTCTGGAGCGCGATATAACGCTGATGGAAACTTGGTAGACTGGTGGACTGCAGGGGATTTAGAACAATTCACAGTACTAGGAACTTCACTCGCAGATCAATATAGTGCTTTGGAGCCATTGCCTGGCGTTCATGTTGACGGTAAGTTTACTCTAGGAGAAAACATTGGTGATTTAGGAGGAGTAAATGCGGCTTATGACGGGTTGCAGTTGTATCTAAAAGACAATAAAAATCCAGGGCTTATTGACGGGTTTACACCTGAGCAACGTTTCTTTATTGCCTGGACAACGGTTTGGAGAACTAAATCACGTGACGAAGCGATTAAGAATCAAGTTAAAACGGATCCGCACTCTCCGGGAATGTATAGAGCTTATGTTCCTATTCAAAATGTGGATGCTTTCTATGATGCATTTGGAGTTAAAAAGGGAGATGGGATGTATATCGAACCAGAAAAGAGAGTCAAAATCTGGTAGTAAGATGGATCTAGAAATGCATAAATCTGAATAAAATCCGTGTTCGTGCGTTTATAATAACCTTTAAGTAAACAGGTCAAAATAATTTAGCAAAAATAAAAATGAGAAATAAAATAAACAAAAAATTGCTTTTTGCAATACCGGCTATTATAGTACTTTCAGCTGCTCAAGCACAAAATGTCCCAGTACCGGTAAAGCCTGGTATCAATGTTAATTACATGGATAAGGATGTGAAGGCAAGCAATGATTTTTTTCGATATGTGAATGGTGCATGGCTTGACAACACCGAAATTCCGAGCGATAGAACCCGTTGGGGCAGTTTTGACGAACTAAGGCAAAGTACAGATGCAGATGCTTTGGCAATTCTAAAAGAATCAGTAAATAATCCTAAGTATAAATCAGATACTGATCAGGGTAAGGCCATCAACTTGTACAAATCTATTTTAGATACTGTGGGGCGAAATAAATTAGGGATTGCACCTTTAAAACCCTACTTGAAACAGATCGACGCTGTTAAAAACGTAAAAGACCTAGAGGCTCTAGCAATAGAAATGGAACCTTTCGGCGGAATTGGTTTTTTTGGCGCTAATGTTGGTGCCGATGCCAAAAACAGCAATAGAAACGTGATTAGTGTTGGACCAGGAGGTGTAGGCTTGCCTGACAGAGATTATTATGTTTCTGAAGATGCGGACTCTAAAGAAAAAAGAGTGAAATACGTTCTCCATGTTGCAAGAATGTTAGGGTTTCTCGGGGAAACACCTGCAGAGGCTAAATTGCATGCAGAGCAAATTTTAGCACTCGAAGTCCAAATGTCTGAACCTAGATTTGACCGTGTTGAGAGAAGAGATAGGAGAAAGTCTTACAATCCGATGACGGTTGCTGATTTGGGAAAATTGAGTCCATCGATAAACTGGAATAATTACTTCACGAAAATTGGATTTAAAAATGTAGACTCTTTAATCGTTTCACAACCTAAATACATGAAGGCTTTAGAGTCAGTATTGAAAGAGAATAAAGTAGATCAATGGAAGGCGTACATGCGATGGTCATTATTAAATAGAGCTTCAAGTCAGTTGTCAACAACTATTGAAGCGGCAAACTTTGATTTTTATGGTAAAACCTTAACTGGCGCCGTGAAACAGAGACCTAGTGATGAGAGAGCGTTGCAAGTGATTAACGGAAGAATTGGTGAGGCACTAGGGAAATTATATGTTGAGAAAAAGTTTCCGGCTGAAGCCAAAGCCAAAGCGGAGATAATGATAAAAAATATATTTATCGCCTTTGAAAACAGAATAAATAATTTGGCGTGGATGTCTCCAGAAACCAAAGTAAGTGCTGTTGAAAAACTACATAAGTCAAAAATAAAAATTGGTTATCCTGACAAATGGAAAGACTACTCTGCATTAGTTATTGAGAGTCCAGAAGAAGGAGGAACTTATTTTGAAAACACAAAAAACATTGCAAAATGGCGTTTTGAAGAAGATTTAGCCGACTTAAAAAAACCTGTAGACAAAACGAAATGGAACATGTCGCCACAGACCGTAAATGCCTACTACAGTCCATCTTATAACGAAATTGTTTTTCCAGCAGCAATACTGCAACCGCCGTTTTATAATTATCAAGCGGATGAAGCGGTTAATTATGGTGGTATTGGCGGAGTAATTGGACATGAAATTTCTCATGGATTTGATGATTCAGGTTCTCGATATAATGCGGATGGTAACTTGGTGGACTGGTGGACAGCTGATGATTTAAAACAATTTTCGGCCTTAACGGGGGCGTTAGCAGATCAATACAGCGCTTTGCAGCCTATTCCAGGAACATTTGTAGACGGTAAGTTTACGTTGGGGGAAAACATAGGTGATTTAGGAGGTGTAAATGCAGCCTATGATGGATTACAATTGTACTTAAAAGAGAACGGAAATCCAGGTCTAATAGACGGATTAACTCCCGAGCAACGTTTCTTTATTTCTTGGGCAACCGTTTGGAGATCTAAATCTCGTGATGAAGCTATAAAAAACCAAGTAAAAACCGATCCACATTCTCCAGGGATGTATCGCTCTTATGTTCCTCTGCAAAATATAGATACTTTTTATGATGCATTCGCAATAAAAAAGGGGGATGGAATGTATATTGAACCTGGTAAAAGAGTTAGAATTTGGTAACATTCAACTAGTATGAAAAAAAATCCCGAGAGTAATCTCGGGATTTTTTGTTTATTAATCAATGATGAAGAGAAGCTTATTTAGGATTTGATTCTAGTAACATCCTGCGTGCTTTCCTTATTGATTTATTGACCATAAATAATCCAAACAGTGTTATTGCACCACCAATAGCAATAGTCATTGTGAGTACTTCCCCAAAGATAATGGCGCCAAGTAATACGGCTATTATTGGGTTGATATAGGCGTAAATGCTATTGATTTCCGGCGGAAGTTTTTGTATCATATAGATGAATGCAATAAAGCTTAAAACAGAACCTATTATTACCAAATAAGCAATTGCCCACCATGATATTGCAGGAATGCTTGCTATGTTTACAGCGGTGCCCGTCGCTCCTGTAATGAAGAAAAGAAAGGTACTTGAAATTACCATTTGCAATCCAAGACTGAAATAAGGATTGAAGGTAGCCGCTTTTTTCTTGGTATACAAACTACCGAATGCCCAACTTATCGTTGCAATGAATGACAGAAAAATACCAAATCTAAAATCAGCTTCCAAGAAATCACTTAGATGATCATAAAAAATAACACAAACGCCCCCAAAACTTATTATTAAGCCCAGAATAGCCAGTTTGGCCAATTTTTCACCCCTAAAAAAAGTAATTATTACAATCCACAATGGGAAGACGGCATTTAAGATTGCACCTAATCCGCTGCTGATGTATTTTACTCCCCAAGTACTTAATCCATTGCTCAATGCAAAATTAAGAATACTTAAGATGATTATTGTTTTCCACTGCTTTCCTTTTGGCCAAGGGGCTTTTTTGTACAGGAAAAAGGAAACGTAAAGGATTCCCCCAATAAATTGTCTGATTGCTGCAAGTTGTAGAGCAGGCATGTGTTTAACCCCTTCTTTTGAGGCAATCCAGGTCGTTCCCCAAAAAAAGCACACAAAAGACAAGGCCAATATGGGTAAACCAACTGAATTTATCTTAGTTGAAAATGCATTCCTAATTTTAGTTTTCACTTTATAAATCTGTTTTTGTAAAAGTGTAATCAAGCACTTTTTTTAATTTATCACTCAAAATAGTTTTTCTCGTAGATGGGCTGCCTTGATTGAACGTTGGCGGGACCAGATTTAACTCTACGGCTTTTTGTGTATAATATGCTGATCGGGACGGATGAAAAGGAGCAGCTGCATTAAAAGTTTCTCCCCAGACATTTTTTTGAATTATTTTCAGGATAATGCCAATACAATCCTCGAGATGGATAAGATTAATGGGAGCATTAGGGTTGTCAAGGTTTTCACGACCAGCCAAAAAACGCACTGGATGACGGTCATCACCGATTAATCCCCCAAAACGAAGCACAGTGGTCTTAAAATGGGTGTTAATTCGCAATAACTTCTCTACTATAGCCAATTGCCTGCCGCCTTCAGAATCTGGGTTTAAGTCAGTTTCTTCGGTTACAATATCATTTTCATCCCCATAAACAGATGTGGAACTGATAAAAAGTACATTTTTGATGCTGGATTTTTCTATATAGGGTATCAATAGCTGTGTTTTTGCAATAAAATCTTCTTTATTGATCCCTCTTAATTTTGGCGGAATGTCTATAATGAGAGTACTGCTTTCGTTCAAAAATCCTTCAATAGCGCCGGTAAGCTTATCGCTTGCAAGTACAATTAGGAAAGGCTGAATTTCTGATTTTTTTAGGGTGCTAAGCTTTTCCACTGAAGTTGTGGAACCATGAATTGAAAATCCATTCTGGAATAGGGCTTTTGCTAGAGGTAATCCCAACCAGCCACAACCCAAAACGCTAATTTTTGTCATTTATCAAGCAGTTTATTCATCAACTTTTAAACCAAATCACAGTATGTGATTTAGTTTAATTTATAAGCTGCAATTTATGATAAAATTTATTTAGTTTTCACTTTGTCATTTGCAATTATTATTCTTCTTTGTTCTTTCTGGATTATTGGGAGCGGCGGCTTTTCAAATTTTTTAAAACTTGGTATTATCTTTTGCTCTGTATTCGCTTTTCTTGGGAGAATTGCACGTACTTTTTTAATAAACGTTTGTTTTTGCGTAATAATAGGAATGGGAGCACGAGTAATTTGGCCAGGGATTATCTTTTGTTTGATGACCACTGCATCGTTCAAAACAAAAGGAGTTGGCATCATCCAAGAAGCTCTCTTTGTAATGTTAAACAGTGGGTTACTCATTAAGTCAAAAGAACTTTCTAATAGTTCCATTTCAAAAACGGTGGATGCATTAATACTAAATTGCATTTCCAAAGGTTCATTATCTACCACGTAGTAGCTTAAAATGATATTCCCTTTTCGGTTAAACTTAGTTCCTTTATGTTCTAACTGACTTGCACCATTGGCGGTAAAATTGTTTAACACCATTTTCTCATTAGCAAAAATATCGTAACGATTCACTTTTCGATTTGGAGCAATCCGTATCTTCAAGTAACGTTGATTATCGGCAATACTGTCTTGTAAAAAATTAATTGATGGTACTGAAATTATTTTTTTAGGCGCTTGGGCGGCATACGTAAATCCAGAATTATATTTACTAGCTAATGGAGTGTCTTGCATTAGTGCTGTATTTTTCGGGTCTTCGCCTAAATATTCCTTTGTCCAAGGATCAAGATTGATATCATATGTGAGCCAACTCGCTTTATTGGTGTCTACATTGTAGACATATAACAAGCTATTTGATTTTGCTTTGCCTTCTTCATAACCTGATTCGTAATGAGCTTTTGTGAAGAAGCCTATTGCGATTAACAAAAATATCATCGACCATGTTCCTTTTTTTCTGAAAGTGCTAAAAATCGGTAATAACAGGACAGTAGTCAAAACGGTTAAAATGGCACTTCCAAAAAGTACTCTCAAGCCCAAACCTACTGGGAACATTTGAATAAACGGGACAATAATGAGCAAAGCGGGAATACTAAAAGCAAGATTTAATGTTTTATTGGACTTCTGAGTATTGATATAATAACCTAAAATAAACAGTCCAAAATATACAGGTATGATTAAGAATCCTGCTCCTTTCAAATAAAAGGACAACACTCCATTAATGAGTAGCCAAATGAATAATGGTGCTACATAATGATTTATTCTTACTTTTTTGATAGAAAACACATTGTAAAATAGAAAGGTTATTGACAAGGCAAGAAATACAAAAGCACTTATGTATGTATAACCATTATAGGTGAACCCGTTAAGAAAATCATTATACTGTGGATAGGCCAGTAATAGTCCTTTCCATCCAAAATAAGTGACTACTCCAGTCGTAATTAGTGAACCAAATAAAGGTAGAAGTCCTTTTATCATCTCAGGTACAATCAGAATGCGCTTAGCAATACCAATAAAAATAAAAAACAAAAAGAGTAGTAATCCAAAAATGAACAACGGTAATACTAAGTTAAAGGGATAACTTATAAAAGCAAAAGGAATGGTGAAATAAACGTAATCTGCAGTAGAATGCGTTGTGTTCAAATTAGTATTCGAAAAATAATTTAACAAAGGAATCAGATAAGTACCCTGATGCGCTAATGTATTTGTGTTTAGATGCTTGAGGTCATCTTGGGCAGTATGGTAGTTGTAGTGACCGTCAATAAAAGCAAAATTATAACCTTGAATATTTTTTTGCTGTCTAAATACCGTTAGGTCTGTATCGTTGGGAAGCATTTTATAAATACTATACATTAGCGAGTTGGATACTGGATAGTCTACATTAGCAGCTGAAAACTCTTTTACAAGAGCTGCATTTCCATTATTTGTTTCCATTAACATATAACTAGGACCTGAAGTTCCCCGCGCTTCAAAATTAAGTACTAAACCAATTTCATTTGCCCAATTGTGCTTAGTCACAAACAAGGCAGCGCCGTTTAAGCCTAATTCTTCGGCATCTGAAAATAGAATGATGATGTCGTTTTTATGTGGAGTTTTGTTGTGCAAGAAGGTACGTACTCCTTCTAAGATAGTTGCGACTCCTGAACCAGCATCACTAGCACCATGAGAGTAAGAGTGTGGGGCACTGTCGTAATGCGAAAGCAATAGTAGGGCTTTTGAGTTTGTAGTACCCTTTATCCGAGCTAGAATATTTTTTGACTTTACGAGATTTCCCCAGTTGCTAAGCGTATATCCCTCCTGAATGGTGGTTTCTAAGCCTAAGTTTTGGAGTTCTTTTATAAGATAATTAGCAACCAGTTCGTGATTTTTTGAACCTACAAAATGCGGTTTTTTTGAAATGGCCTTTACTGTAGCATACGCTCTTTTAGTTGAAAATTCCGAAAATGGGATATTGTCATTCGATGTCCATTTTGGCATCATTGTAAAGTAAAGGAAACTTAAAACTGCCGCGATAAATATAGTAGCCAAAATGGAAGAATATTTTTTTCTCATGGAGGTAAGTTAATTTGGGGTTATTGCATTAAATATCTTTTTTTACTAGCATATAGAAGTCATTTTCCAAGAGCAAATAGCCTTGGTCATACAAGAAATAGTAGGTATTCCCTGTTTTAGTCTTCAATATATTAGTAAAAAAATCAAAGTCGAAACCCTTGCTCAAAAGTTTTGTTCTAGTCGTTTTCGACTTTCCGGTAGTATTAAGCTCTAGTAGGATACGGTAGTTTTTGCGCAATTTGTTATTAATATTGCGCATAAAGTTATTATTGTCTTTGTTTATCTTGTTGTTATAGGCATTACGACAACCGTCACTACAGAATTTTTTATCTTCCCTACCAACAATCTTTTCGGCACATTCTAAACAATTTTTCATTATCATGTTTTTTTCAAACTGTATAAATCGTGTCTTCTGTCTTTCATCACCCTTACACTTCCATGTTCGTGCAGTTCTTTTAAAAGATTAATGTCAACATCAACAATCAAAGTCATTTCTGTATTCGGTGTAGCTTCGGCTTTAATCCCATTACTTGGAAAAGCAAAATCTGAAGGGGTAAACACAGCGGCTTGGGCATATTGAATGTCCATATTGTTTACTTTTGGTAAATTACCCACACAACCTGCAATGGCAACATAACATTCATTTTCAATTGCTCTTGCTTGCGCGCAGTGTTTTACCCGTGTATATCCGTTCTGGGTATCTGTCAGAAAAGGGACAAATAAAATATTCATTCCTTCATCTGCCATTAGCCTAGAAAGTTCTGGGAACTCTACGTCGTAACAAATTACAATTCCTACCTTTCCACAATCAGTGTCGAATGTTTGAATAACATCTCCACCAGTGATTCCCCAATGAAAAACTTCATTAGGTGTAATGTGAATTTTACGGTACATTTCGTTTGTACCATCACGTTTGCATAGAAAACCTACATTGTATACATGTTCGTTTTCTATGTAGGGCATACTTCCCGTAATAATATTGATATTATAAGAAATTGCAAATTCTTGAAATTTTAGTTTTACGGCTTCTGTGTGTTTTGCTAGCTCTCTAATCGCTTCGGCTTCTGATAAATGATTATAATCTGCCATTAAGGGTGCTGTGAAAAACTCAGGAAATAATGCAAAATCACATTCATAGCCAGAAACGGCATCAATAAAAAACTCAGCTTGTTCAAATAGGGCATTTAAATTAGATAATGAACGCATTTGCCATTGAATTAACCCAAGTCTAACTACACTTTTTTTAGAGTTAATTAAGGTCGGGCTATCCTCATAATAAATATTGTTCCACTCTAATAGTACAGCATATTCTAAGGATTCAGTATCTCCTTCTAAGTAATCTTTAAGTACACGAACTTCATGGAAATCATTGCTTAGTTGAAAAGATAAAACAGGGTCATAGATTTCTTTTTTCTTGACTTTTTCAATATAAACTTTTGGAGTTATTTCGTCTTTATATTTTCCATAGGAGGGAATTCTACCTGCAAAAATGATTGATTTTAGGTTTAGTTGTTCACACAATTCTTTTCTGACATCATATAAACGTCTGCCTAGTCGAAGGCCACGGTATTTTGGATTGATAAAAACATCAATTCCATAGATAACTTCTCCATCAGGATCATGAGTTGAAAAAGTATAGTTACCAGTAATGTTTTTGTATGTCCTAGTTTTGAAAGCAAAATCCTCTGTCACTAAGATAGATAAGGCGGAACCAACAACAATTCCGTCAACTACGATAACAAGTTGTCCTTCTGGAAATTTTTTTAACAAATTTTCTAGCTGTTCTTCTTGCCAAAATGAATCAGCCATTTCTGGATAAGACTCAACCATTGATTTTTTTAATTGTTTGTAATCCTCTATTTTTAAATTCCTTAATTCAATAGATTGTATGGTGTTAGGCATCGGGCTTCAATTTTTAGTAAATGTAAGATAATTAATATACGTTTACAAACGTTTAAAAGTATTTATAACCGAAAGTAATTGAATACTAACCGAATAAGTTTATAAAGCTGGCTAATCTTTGCAATGTCGAAATCAAACGATAATCGGCATGAGTTTTAATCTAACATAAACATTTAAATTTTACACGTCATGAATGCAATGAAAAACAGAGTACAGTTAATTGGACACGTAGGCAATGATCCTGAAATCAAAACTTTTGAAGGGGGAAAAACAGTAGCGAATTTAACCATCGCTACAAACGACAGCTACAAGAATGACAAAGGAGAAAAAGTGGAACAAACTGAATGGCACAAAGTTGTTGCCTGGGGAAAAACCGCCGAGATCATAGAAAAATACGTAACCAAAGGCAAGGAAATTGCTATCGATGGGAAATTGACGCACAGAAGCTACGAGGATAAAAATGGCGAAAAACGCTATGTTACTGAAGTGGTTGCTAGCGAAGTGATGCTATTAGGAAAATAAAAGTAAATTTCTAAATGCACGGATTTCTACGAAAGAAGTTCGTGCATTTTTTTTAATATCTATTAGCACTATTCACAATTTCAAGAACGTTTTTTATTCATTATCGATTATTTAAAAAACATTTTTGGCAGCTCTATAAGTATTGGCATGAGCTTCAATAATAGTTTTAATTTCTGGAGAATAGCCACCACCCATAGAGACTTGCACCGGAATTTGGTATTTTGAACAAAGTTCAAAAACCAATTCGTCTCTTTTTTTACAGCCTTCAACTGAGCAGGCTAACTTGCCTAACTTATCAGAAGCTAAAATGTCAACTCCCGCTAAATAAAAAATAAAATCAGGCTTTTGCGTTTCAATTAATCTTGGAATTACATTTGCGATTGTTTGGAGGTATTCATCATCAGTTGTATTATCATCGAACGCGATGTCTAAGTCAGAGATTTCTTTTTTAAATGGATAATTGGTTTTTCCATGCGTAGAAAAGGTAAATACATTGGGATTACTTCGAAAAATTTCAGCCGTTCCATTTCCTTGGTGTACATCTAAATCTACGATTAGAATCTTTTTAGCAATTTTATTATCTAATAAAAACTGAGAAGCAATGGCTTGGTCATTTAGTAAACAAAAAGCTTCACCATGAGTGGAATAAGCATGATGTGTACCGCCTGCAATATTAAAAGAGACTTTTGTGTCAAAAGACTTTTGAGCACCTATAATTGTTCCTTGTGCGATTCTCAATTCGCGTTCTACAAGTTCTTTGGAAAGCGGAAATCCAATTTTTCGTGCTGCTTTTGGATTTAAAGTTAGATTAAGTAAATCATATACATATTCTTGTTTGTGAATTTCCAAAACATGACTTATATCACAAATTTCAGGTTGAAAAAAATCAGATTCTGAAGCCGTTCCTTCGTACACTAGTTGTTGAGGTAGCAATTCGTATTTCAACATGGGAAAACGATGCCCTTCTGGTAACGGATGCTGATATATGGGATGAAATGCTATTGGGAACATGGAGGGAATTATTTGATGAGAATTAAATCTTTAACGCTAGTGTTAAAAGTATTAAAATTGATTTTTCGGAATTTAATCTATTTGTAATCATGTTTTTATTGATTCATAATCTCTTGAAAGTAATCCACAAATTGTCCAAGATGCATGCCATCCATCAAACCGTGATGCACATGAATAGACATGGACATCGTTCTCTTGCCATTTTCTGCAACCATCATTTTACCAAAGGATATTTTTGGGCAACTGTCAGGGATAGCGAAACTCCTAGCATGTGAAAGCGAAGTAAAATTTAGCCAAGGAATCGCCGAAAAATGAATGACATTGTCGGATTCAAAACTGCGGGTAAAAAGTCCCGTGGTGGTTTGAATGCGTTCTATTTCAGCCAAAGCGGTTGCTTTAAAAATGTCAAAGCTAAGGTTGTATTCTATCAATGAAAACCCAAACGTCCCATCTGGCCTTCCTATAGTTGCTGAGGCATCGATCCTATTGTTAATATAGATTTTGTCGTCTGAAATTCGATAGCGGAACGGTTCAATGGTATTGACTGCAACCAGTGTTTTGTGCAAATAATATATAAAAAAAGAACTGTCCAATTTTTTTGAGTTTTCGTAAGCTCTTGTGCAATCTATTTCTACAGTGGCACCAAAGAAGGGTTCCTCAAATTGTCTAAAGAAATGAAAATGTTCTTTTCTAGGCCATTTTTCTATGTCCAATAGTGTTTTCAATATTTTGTAATTTTATTATTGGTCAAAAATACCTTTATTGTTTGAATTTTAAAATTAGTAAGGAAACAAATTGTGTTTTTTGATTTGCAATAGATCTATTACTATAATCTTGCTAAAACGTCGATGATTTTTTCATAAGTCCAAAACTTATCATGCTCTATTTTATACTCTATTTTTTCATGAGCCCAAGTAGTATGAAACGGAATATGGACGGCATGTCCGCCAATGGCCAAAACAGGCAAAACATCAGATTTAAGGGAATTTCCAATCATGAAAAACTCTTCTGGTTTAATTTCTAATCGCTTTAGTAAATCTAAATAATCAACCTCTTGTTTGTCTGACATCACTTCGATATGATGAAAATAATGGCCTAGACCAGAATCATGAAGTTTCCTACGTTGGTCTAGTAAATCTCCTTTGGTAGCTACTACAAGTTTGTATTTTCCTTGCAAAGCGGCTAGTGTTTCTTCAACGCCGTCCAATAAAATGATTGGTTTTTCGAGCAATTCTTTTCCGTACTGAATGATTTTTTCTATAATTTCGATTGGAATGGTATTGTTTGAAATACGCATTGCAGCTTCAATCATAGAGAGAATGTAGCCTTTTATTCCATAGCCGTATATTTTCAGGTTGTCAATTTCTACTTTGAAAAGTTGTTGTGAAATTCCTTGGTGCGATAAATAATCCTCCATAAGTGCGCAGAACTTTTTCTCTGTTTCATCAAAATAAGTTTCATTGATAAATAGCGTATCATCTGCGTCGAAAGCTATTACTTTTAAATTTTTCATACTTTTTTTTGTGTTGCCAAAGAAGAATCGGCTATTGCTTTTTTAAATATATTTTTGACTGAAAGTGTCTTTGTGTAAAATGTAGTTCGGATTCCTAGAAGTAAAATGACACCGCCAAGGATCATATTAAAAGTTATTTTTTCGTCCAAAAACAACCAAGCCAATAGTGCAGTCAATACGGCTTGCCCCAATAAACTCAAAGAAATTCGTGTAGGGCGCATGTGCTGAGTTGCATAGCTAATCGATAGCCAAGCCATCAATTGACATACTACAGCTTGAATTAGTAAAACCAGCCAGCCCGCATCAGAAAAGCCCGAAAAGGGTTCTTTCATAGCAATGCATATTATAGCTAAATATACGGTGGATGCTAACAAACTAATAACCATGAAGGAAAGTACGTCAATATGGCTAAGTACTTTTTTACTGACCAATAAGTAAATAGAGTAAAGTATCCCTGACAATACTGCTAGTATGAAGGCGTTATCAAAATCTAATTTTAGAAAAAACTGAAAACCAACTAACATCGTCATTCCAAATAAGGCTACTGTTGTGCCTATCCAAAAATTTGTAGCGGGTTTGGTTTTTAAAAACGCGTAAGAAATGATACCTACCCAAAGAGGAGATAAGTTAGTCAGTAAGGAAGCTTGTGTAGCGCTCGATTCCTGAATGGCTATATTCCAGACCGCGACATCTGAAGCGAATAAAACCCCGCAAAGAATCGCCAGTATCAAATATTTTTTCTCTGGTAGTTTAAATTTTTTAGTAATTAGCACATAAGGTAATAACAAAGAAACAGCAATTGCCATCCTATAAAATGCAGAAATTAATCCAGGAGTCAGCTTAAGTTTAACCAATATCGGGAAAATCGAAATACAAAGTATTCCGAAAGCAAGTGCTAATCTTGGTTTTGCGTTCGTCATTTTGGTTGTATCAGAAAGTTAGATCTACATATTGTAATTAATTGGTAATTTTTCTGATCTCGAAAATAACTTTTATTTTTTTAAGACAATCTGTTTTACTTAAAATTCGCAAACCTCAATTCTTATAAAAATATGATTCGCGAATTTTCGATTAGTATTTAATTAATCGTCTCCCCATTTGCAACAGCATCCGTATCTGGATTAACGAAAACTAGTTTTCCTGCTGTATTGGTCGTCATTAAAATCATTCCTTGGCTTGTCGCACCGCGAAGATTTCTTGGAGCCAAGTTTACTAATACGGTAACTTTTTTACCTACGATGTCTTCGGGTTTAAAACTCTCGGCAATCCCTGAAACAATCGTGCGTATATCAATTCCAGTATCGACTTTCAAAATCAAAAGCTTGTTGGCTTTTGGCATTTTAGAGGCTTCGATGATTGTTCCAACGCGCAAATCCATTTTAGAGAAATCATCAAACTGAATTACCTCTTTTTGTGGTTCCATTATCTTGTTTTCCGCTTTATTAGCCGTTTTAGTAGCTTCTAATTTGTCTATTTGTTTCTGAATTTCTTCATCTTCAATTTTAGCAAAAAGCAATTCCGCTTCGCCAATTTGGTGTCCTGCCAGAATCAAATCTGAAGTTTCTGAAATTGTACTCCAATTCAACGGAGTTTCTATTTTCAAAATTCCAGATAATTTCTTGGCAGTAAAAGGTAAGAAAGGCTCGCAAAGAGCACTCAATGCTGCAGCAATTTGCAATGCCACATACATTTGTGTTTGTACGCGTTCCGGATTGTCTTTGATTACTTTCCAAGGCTCTTCGTCAGCCAAATATTTGTTTCCTAAACGAGCTACGTTCATCAATTCTCCAAGTGCTTCTCTAAAACGGTATCGTTCTACAGAACTTGAAATCACGGCTGGATAGGCTTTTAATTCGGTTAAAGTCGATTCGTCCACTTCTGAAAGTTCATTTGGTTGAGGAACAATTCCATTGTAGTATTTATTGGTTAAAACTACGACACGGTTAATAAAATTCCCGTAAATGGCAACCAATTCATTATTATTTCTAGCCTGAAAATCTTTCCAAGTAAAGTCATTATCCTTAGTTTCTGGTGCATTTGACGTCAATGCATAACGCAAAACATCTTGTTTGTTTGGAAATTCTTCTAAATATTCGTGAAGCCAAACCGCCCAGTTTTTAGATGTCGATAATTTATTTCCTTCCAAGTTTAGAAACTCATTTGCAGGGACGTTGTCTGGCAAAATATAACTTCCTTCAGCTTTCAACATCGCAGGAAAAATGATGCAATGGAAAACGATATTGTCTTTCCCAATAAAGTGAACCAACTTAGTGTCCTTATCTTTCCAGTAGGGTTCCCAGTCTTTTCCTTCACGCAAAGCCCATTCTTTCGTAGAAGAAATGTAGCCAATTGGTGCGTCAAACCACACATATAATTTTTTTCCTTCGGCACCTTTAACAGGAACATCAATTCCCCAATCTAGGTCACGAGTTACTGCACGAGGTTCTAATCCGCCGTCGATCCAAGATTTTACTTGTCCGTAAACATTCGGCTTCCAGTCATTTTTATGTCCAACGAGAATCCATTCTTTCAAAAAATCTTCATAACGATCCAAAGGTAAAAACCAGTGTTTCGTCGATTTCATAATAGGGGTTTCTCCTGTTATTGTTGATTTTGGGTTTATTAAATCTGTAGCGTTTAGCGTAGAACCACATTTTTCGCATTGGTCACCATATGCTTCTTCGTTACCACATTTTGGACAAGTTCCTATTACAAAACGATCGGCTAAGAACTGATCTGCTTTGGCATCATATAACTGTTCGGTCACTTCTTCGATAAAATCACCTTTTTCATAAAGCGTTCTAAAAAATTCCGAAGCTGTATTGTGATGAATTTTAGCCGAAGTTCTAGAATAATTGTCGAATGAAATTCCAAAATCAGAAAACGATTTGCGAATAATGCCATCATATTTATCAATTACTTCCTGAGGCGTTATGCCTTCCTTCTTGGCTTTCATAGAAATAGCAACACCGTGTTCATCGCTTCCGCAAACAAACAAAACGTCTCTTCCTTGCAATCTTAGGTAACGGGAATAAATATCTGAAGGCACATAAACACCTGCTAAATGGCCAATGTGAATTGGTCCGTTCGTATAAGGTAATGCCGCTGTAATCGTATATCTCTTTGGATTCTGTGTCATGATTCAATTTAATTGGCTGTAAAAATAAGGAATAGAATTTTTATTTGAAGCTATTTCCCGCTATACGTTACAAATATATTCACTGAACTCCGCTGTAAATAAAAGCTAGGTGAAGTAATCTTATTGTTTTTAAAGGAAAAATAATAAGGATTTTAACTCCAAACGAAGTTTACTGAACTCCGGTGAAAATAGAAAGTAAGGAAAGCAACCGGCGCTAGGGGATTGATGTTGTTGATGATGTTTTTACAATTTTCGTTTATTTTTCACAAGTCCTCCATCGGCTTTCTTTTTATAATTTTAATCCTCTAAACGTTCAATCTCAATCCTCAATTTTTCTAAATGGCGATTGATTATTGCCCAAACGATGGAGTTATCAATACTGTCATAAGCATGAACCAAGCGATTGCGAAAACCAATAATTTGTTTGTCATTTTCAATTAAAACATCTGCTTCGGTTTGTCTTAGTTTGTTTAAAGCTTCGCCAATAATGACCAATTGCCTTTCGACAGTACTTTGCGTTTTTCTGTCTTTGTCGTAAATGGCAAAGTCGGTAATGCCTGTTGTGAATTCGCGAATTAACTATATCGCCATTAAAATATCAGAAAGATACTTTTTGTTCTTTTCCGTCATAAAGTAAAATTTTTGTACGGTCAATATTGTTTCTAGGAATTGGGTTTTTGATCGACGAGTTAGTCAATAAGTCTACTTTTCGTTGAAAAAAATCCTCTACTTTATCCCAAATTTTCATCAAGTTTTCTCCACGTTCTATAGGGTCTTCAGAATCAATTTCGATTAATAAATCAATATCGCTAGATTCATCATTAAAGTCTTCCGTCACAGCAGAACCAAAAGCGTAAATGTTTTTAACATTGTGACTTTTACACAATTTTAAAAACTCAGCTAATTTCAATTGTATGGATTTTTTCATTTTCATAGTGCCCAGCTAGTTTATTTTAATTAAACTAGCTATCGACCAAGCCCATTATATGTAGTTAGTCAGTTTAAGAACAAGTTTTTAAGAACAAGAAATCTTTGAAATTATTCTAAAACGGTATTTTTAACTTGGCTTTTTTTACATTTGTAAATGGAATTAATGAAAACCGTAAATCATGGCTAAAGGACCTGAAAAAAACACCAAAAATAAGGCTTTACACACCAAGTTGCTCAATCGAAAAAACACCAAGCTTCAGGAGGATAAAAAAGAAAAAGCATTACGGTTGAAAGCTTTAGTTACAAAAATGAATCAGCAAAAGAATAATGACGAATCTGGTGTTGGATAAATCGCAACGCATTTTATCAATATTATTTTTTTACAAATTGGACTTTCTTTGTTCCGTAATCAGTAAAAAGACTGATGAAATAAATACCAGCTGGCAACGATGTAACATCCCAGTGGGTAGTCGAGCCAGTCTCTATCATCTTTTGCCCTAAGACATTGTAAAAGATTGTTTTTGTTAGCGTTATTCCGCCTGGTAAATCAAGCGATA